>JARBAV010000063.1 GCA_029237515.1 Nitrososphaerales archaeon | reverse complement strand
TTCGTATCTGAATCGATCACAGACACAGTATTGGAACGAAAGTTTGCTACATATACAGCCCCTCCTCCTACTAATGCCTCAATAAACCTCGGACCATCTCTAACATGTATGTTCTTTATCACGGTATTCGTATCTGAATCGATCACAGACACAGTATTGGAAAGAAAGTTTGCTACGTATGTAGCATCTACAGATGCGTAAATCTCGATCGGCATCCCCCCGACCCCAATCTGAGCACTTGTTAACACATTTGTTTGATTTGCAATTGATTCTAACATATTTTGGCCGAGTTGCGCCTCAGTATCGTTTATTAGTATATTATATGAAACAAATACTAGGAAGCAAGAGATTGTTGGAATTATTTGTTGACTTATCACTTGATCGTTAGCACTTACATCGATTCAGTAGTCCACAGAACCAGATAAGTTTTGCTTCAAAAATAGACGATAGGACAACTCTTGGTCAGGAATCTTGATACTCAAGATAATTTTACGAGTAATGTGAAAGATGTCATATTGATGCAGTAATTAAAGTATCGTAGGCAATCATCGGTACACTCCTCTAATCATTTTTTATAACTTTATGTTTTTGCCAGCTCAAATTAACAAAAATAAAGTTGGGATTTATGGACTATATATGCCCGAAGCAGACAAAGCTTCATTGACGTCGCTCATTATCGCTTCTGCCAATTGGCTTGCAGGGTCGGGATCTTGTTCCTCAGTAGTTGTTGTTTTATCAACTTGATCGGTTGCCGTCTGCCCGCTGTTAACATCATTAGAATTGGTCGATTCGGTAGAACCTTCTCCTCCTCCTTCTTCTTCTGTAGTGGCCTCGTCTGATTTTGCGCTCGGCGTTATACCTTGTGAATTGTGATTAGTAGCACCAGTATCGTGTGAGCTATCTGTGGCGGCAACATCATTGCTGCCATATTTTTCTGCAGCTGGAGTTATCTGTGCAAATACTGACCTCTGACTATCTGCAGTCACACTAGACATTATTGTGCATATTAGTAGAAGCCCGGACAGTATTCCATATTTGGTATATTGAGCATGCATCATATTGTTTTGTAAAGTATGCTATGTTGACAAGTCTATATTTCAGTTGATTAGGTTTTATCTTATAATTATACTATAATTGATGTCACTTTTGTCTTTATATTAGTACACTCATCTCCGATTCCGTATCTTGCGATTTATTTAGCTGTTTTCACAACCGAATTGCCTGACGAAAATTGTGATAGACTTCTGCTATCCCTATGGCGCGTACTTTTACACCATATTTGTCCACCATGGATCAGAATAAATCCCACATATGATAACTCTATTAGCCTGATGGAACCAAGCCATCGAACTCAACACGCGAAACTAAAAAAACTCTCTAGGCTTGCAGATACTTCTGTTCTATTCTTGCTCGTTATTTTCTTTCTTGGTTTCTTGGCATTTGACTATGAATTATTTGGGCTTCAGGAACAAATTATCGCTATACCACATGAAGTGGAAGTCTATTTTGAATTCGTGCCATGGATTATTTTTATAGTTCTTGTTTTTGACTTATTTTTGAAATATTTAATTGTAGAAAAGAATCTTAAGATTTTCTTTCGGCATTATTGGCTTGATGTATTGATGGCAGCTTTAATTCCAATCTTATTGCCTCTAAAACTTGTGAAATTCACTCTTAAACCATATAAAATCGTCAAGACAGGTAAATTTGGTTACAAAGCAAACCAAAAGATAGGAAAGTTGCGTAAGCACTTCTTTACGGGTGACAAGACAAAAGACGGATAATTTCGACACCAAATCTCAGACTGATTTTTAAGTGACTTAGGTTTACTTAGTACTCGGATAATGTGGAAGCTTGACGGCTCTAGTATATGTTTCTGAATAACAATCAATTATCTCCAAGGTGAGGCACTGTCTCAATCTGTTTACGCAAATGGACGAATATTGAGTAATAGACTACGATGGGCATACACTATGCGGCAGATCCAGCCGACAACAAATCGCTAACTAAAATAAAACAGCTCGGACATCCTTTTGTTGTCCTTGTCCTCGTTCATCCCCTTTGCTTTCAAGACTTCCTGATAATTTCGTCGGCAAACACTTCTAGCGCTTCAATTTCTCTTTGTGGTTCCAAGTCGACAATGAGATATTGGATGCCGATATCTTCGAACTCTTTTATCTGCTTTAGTACTTCCTCCGGTGGACCATAAATTGCGAATTCTCTTAGCTGCGCCTCTGGCATACCCATGAAAGCCTGTTGTACCGTTTTCTTAGCCTTTCTTCCATCATTATCAATTACGACGACTCCCAGTTTGGTTTTTAAGATCGAATCATAGTCTCTACCTACACTTTTACAATGAGCTTCCAAAATTTCGAGCTTTTTCTTTACTGTTTCAGCAGATCCAAAGAGGTTGCACGCATCAGCATACTTAGCTACTATCTTCAAGGTTCTTTTCTCACCACTTCCTCCTACAAGAATCGGTGGAGTTGGTTTCTGTATCGGTTTGGGATTGCAATAGGCATTATGTATTTGGTAGTATTTTCCCTCAAATGAGGCAGATGGCTCCTCTGTCCACATTTTGCGTATTATTTGTAAAGCTTCCTCTAAGCGAAGTAGTCGTTCCTTGTTAGATGGAAAAGTAATACGAGTGGGTCCTTTACTACTACCATTAATATTTGTGTATTCTCCAATGCCATATGCTAGTGATTCTTCTTCATTCCAAGATGCACCTATTCCCAAAAAGAGTCTTCCCTTGCTCAAGACATCCAGCGTGGCTGCAATTTTAGCTAGTATTGAGGGATGGCGGTATATGACTCCCGTTACAAGAGTACCCAGTTTTATCCTGGTGGTAATACCTGCAAGTACAGATATTGTTGTCCAACCTTCAAGCATTGGTTCTTCTGATTTCCCAACAACTGAAATCTGATGAAAATGATCCATTACCCAAAAAGAATCAAAACCCTTGTTTTCCGCTTTTGCCACTAGATTACTGAGAGTATCAATAATCCGAGACGTATTCTGATTGCTATAGTCATAGCTAAAATTGGGATGTTGCAAGCCAAACTTCATTTGGTTTCGAAACCTAATACGATTAACTACTTAATAGATGTGACTACAGAAGCCAATGAGACTATATGGACGTGCCATGAGATTGTGAACAGTTGTTTATTGTTGCCCACTTTCCGCACTCTTACACCATTATGACTTGATAAGGTTGTATTTTTACATTCACTCATCTTTTGTTTTCGAAATGCGTGAATAAACCAATTGATGAAAACGATTTATGGCTCACTTTGTTTTTACCTTATCGAATTCGTTCTACTTTTTGGAGCATTTTAAGAATAGCTATAATGTTTCCTTTTGAAACTCAGCTTCTAGAACTAACTGAAAACTAAAACGTTATTGATAAATCATTATTGAACTTTATTTCTCAACATTATTACAAACACCACTATTTATAATATTGCAAGTTTAATAGTAGAAAACCTGTGCATCATGGGTACGGCGGCCACAAATACCTCTGAATCCTATCCTATGGTCCGCCTACCCTTTATGTTAATGTTTGAAGTAACGAGTTTTTTGTCAAGGGATAGGAATGTCACTGGCAACCCGCTACAGGAAATAACCAAATCTGCATTTGTATCAGAGAAGAAGGCATAATAGTATTGGCAATTTTCAAATAGAAATTTCTATGTGCTTCATATACACTATATAAGAACAGTAGAAAGAATTCTGGGACGGGTATGTCTATAGGTATGAAATATAAACTTGATCGCCTTATGGAATTAACACTTAATGATTTCAAGGGAATGGGACGCTGCATCTAAAAGAGGTGAAGTCTGTGGGATTGTCGACTGCAACAATGAGCCTACAAATAGATGTTTGAAATATTCTTCCTACTTTTGTAATGACCATGCGAATCTGCATTTTGACAGAAGTTAATAATATCGTAGACGAAACTACAGGAACATTACAAATATGATGCATATCTTGTCAAGATCGGATTATAACAGCTGTGTCTACAACGGAGTCAAATTTCTAGATACTGATATGCAGCTTCATTCCTGCCTCGATTCACGTAACTCTCTCATTATAATCTAGCAAAGTAAAGGATATGCTGAAGCTTTTGCAAGTCTTTCAATTGCCTCTTTCGTATTCGCAACATTCCATCAGTCCGGATATGAACATGGGATAAATCGAAAGAATGGGCACTCTTTTCATACTTAGTGACAAAAGCGTTTAAATTTATGTGAATTACTGATGACAATATCTATTTTGGCGCCTTGGTTTTTTTAACCATTATCATGGTATTTGCGGTAGAACTCATAGAGGTAAACGACGTACCTGATCTAGAGGATCCCTTTCGAGATCAAGATCATGTTCGTATAAAGCAATTCAAGGTGCGACTTGACAGAAAATTCCAAGAAGCTACCAAGTCTGCAAAAT
>JARBAV010000062.1 GCA_029237515.1 Nitrososphaerales archaeon | reverse complement strand
TAGTAAGGGGATGTATCCTCTGAGAACGTAAATGGATCAGAGCCTACTGCTTGAACGAGGTAAAGTGGCACAATCATTAAAGACAAAGCCAAAAACAATGAACTTAATAACAACGTGATAGCTAACTTCACTGATTCTTCGTCCTCTGCCGATGTTATTGAAAACTCTGATTTATATATGTCTTTTTGTGAGCTAGAAGTTCTACCACTTCTGTTACACTTGATCCGATAAACTTGGTCAGAATTATTTCAGGCAGAATCGCTTTAATAATCTCTGGCTATTACTATAATGAGTATGGCCATTGGACAAAAGGTAATTGTTTCACTTGATGATGAAGAATAGGCGAATTAATCGTTTGCTTTCCAATACAGCCTTATGGTCAGGTATGACCGGTTTGGTGATTATTATTCTAATATTTGACGGAATCGTAACTAATATTCCTTCATATGATCTGCAAAACCGTCAGGCATTTTCAATCCAACTTTTCTTCGTCGTCGAGGTTTTGATTTGCGCCCTCAGTCAGATTATCTACTTGAAGATAATCAGAAGAAAGTATGATACGGATCAAGTTGTTGGTCATCTTAGGAGGTATTCAGAACTCACATACTACATAGTATCGGTAACACAATACTTAATTATTGCTTTACTATTGGTAACTCTTCTAGAGTTCACAGTATTAAATCAATATCATAGCGCAATCCTCTTGATTCAGATACTCTTAAGCCTAGGTCTTTCTGCGGGCATTTCAGGGCTTCTTGCATTTCGATTTTTAATTTGGATAAAATACAGAAGAGATTATCTAATAGTTGCGTATACTGCCGCAGCTATTCTTATAAGTATTAATTCAATTTTCATTGGTCTTTTTATGTCACTAGAGATGCAAGGAAAGCCTATGGTGATAGATCCATCTACGTTTTATAGTAACTACATGATTACAGGTTATCAGCTCCATGGTATTCAATCAAATATACAGTTTGCATCATTTATAGCCCTGTGGATCGCCTCAATTTTTCTTCTGAGGCGTCAAAGGAAAAAATGGGGTGCAATAAAATTTTACCTTGTTATAGCCCTTCCTTTAGTGTATTATTTAGGAGCGGTACAGCTAATTATATCAAATGCGTTAGTGCAAAACCAAATACTGAGCCCGATTCAGAGTTACACATTCAATGTTGTAAATTCGATCTTGACTAAACCAGTGGGTGGACTCCTGTTTGGTATTGCATTTTGGATGGTTGGACGTAGTGTGAGTGATAAAGGAATAGGTGATTATATGAAGCTCTCCGCTTTTGGAATAATGTTACTTTCAATCTCAAACCAAGATGCAGGAATATACCTTCTGCCATATCCTCCCTTCGGCCTCCCCACTATAACATTCGTAGGCCTTTCATCTTATTTGTTGTTCATTGGGATATACTATTCTTCACTCTCAATTTCCATAAATACTGAGTTGAGAAAGAGAATCGAAAGCTCTGTGGAGGAGCAATTCAAGTTTATCTCTAAGATAGGACGCTCTCAGATGGAAAATGAGATCGCAAACAGGGTGAGGATGATAACTAAAAGATCTGCCAAAATGTTGGAAGAAAATAGTGGAATTCAAACACAATTAGAAGACAATGAGATAGAGGAATACGTGAAATTTGTAGTAACGGAAAGGGAAAAGATGATTAAGTGAATTGATTTCCCAAAGGACAGTCACTCAGAGTAGGTATTATTGCTAATATTCCTTTTACTGATTAAACATTCAAAATGATTCCATAAGCTGAAACGTATTTTAATCAACATATCTGCGCTAATTGTAATGAGCCCCTTTACCTACAGCTGCTTGAGCCCATATTTTGAGTCAAAAATGGTTCACACACCCTTGGGCCCATCCACTACATGGGTTTGTATACATATGGACATCTTAGATGTGTCGATAGAATTTACGATGAATGATGGGCGGTATTGCCGCTTTTGGGAGCCCTCGCTATACTCTCGGCAACACTGCAGACCTGGCAGCATTCAGTTGTATTCTGTAAGTAATCCAATACTTGGATTTGCATCTAGTGCATGATTTTGGTGGTTCCAATTTGAAGATGTCATCATAAGCAGCGTCATAATCTCTTGGTAGCCACAAATAAAGACAGCGATTGCAGAAGTAAGTATAAACAAGCAAAAGGCCAAATCTCGTTACTTTATCTCACTCATACATACACTCCTACTAGGAGCCAATCTTATTATTGGTTACTAGTCAGATATGGATACATTTTCATTCGTGGTGTCACTAGCGATAAATCGCTCCACTTCATTTTTCACGCAATAAATCGATCATAGAATTTTATATCGACGCAGCATAATGAACAACGATTGTCATCATCCAAGACATATGAAAAAGCTGTGCATTCTGGAAAGATGTCAGCCTATCCTCTACATTCTAAAGATAAGTTGGTAACAGAGGGAAAGACAACTGTTAGATCAATAGCAAAGGTAATACAAAAAAAGAAAAGATTGGATTCACCAATCCTCATAGCAGGATTTCCTGGGCCGGGTCTAGTAGGATCGATAAGCACTAGCTATATTATCAACAGACTACACATGGAACAAATTGCCTGTGTCGAATCTGAGTATATAGTACCAGGGGTTATTTATGCTGAAGGAAAACTCAGACACCCATTCCGATTGTATTCCAATGAGGAGGGCAGTGTATGCGTACTGGTATGTGAAGCTCCTATAATGATAGAGGGTATGCATTCAGTTTTGGATACTGTTACAAAATGGGCTTTAAATAATAAGGTCAAACAGGTTATGGTGTTAGATGGTATTGCCGTAGAAAGTATACCTAATTCGAAGAGAACCCCCATAATTATGTCAAGTGATGGAGAGGTTGCAGATGAGGCTAGTCTAATTCCAGATACAGGTGAAGAGGCACATAACAATGAGGCTCAAGCAGAGTATAATTCTGAGCAGAGTGTATATCCAACTACTGCATTTATCG
>JARBAV010000061.1 GCA_029237515.1 Nitrososphaerales archaeon | reverse complement strand
AGAGTACCGAGAGGATTTTTAGGTTATTTTGCATTTCAATGATTAATGCTTTAAAAAATATATATCGATTATATATATTTCTCCTCCTCCAGTGAGTGGAGAAGATCAGATTACTAAACATCTTACTTCACTTTGGACTTCATTTAAGGGAAATGGCCATGATTTATTAAATATCTATGGTACCGATTCATCTTTTTCATCCGAGATAGTAAATCATTTCGCTTTGCATGATGGAAAAGAAATTACTGTAAATGCAGTAGGATATTTAGATAGGAATGGAGAAGGGTTACTAACTTCAGTAAGGCTATATGCTGATTTTTCGCCTTTATTTTCTAAAATGTGGGATAGAGGGGATAGTTGTCACATATTATTGGTGAAGATATTTTTACCTATTATCGATCTACTTTCTAGTAAAGCATATGCTTGAGTTGCCTAACCTATCGACATTAAATTGGCAATCACAGGCTTGATATTTTGCCCCTTCAGGCAATAATTTCGTTATTTGTAATTTTTCTTGCAAAGGTCTTGCCTTTAGGAGATCGAGACAACTTGGTTATAGTGTTTAAGATTATAGAATTGTAATTAAGCCTTGAGTTAATCTCTATCTGCATTGCCTCCAGGTACTAATTGATCGTCTGATGATTCCTTTTATTATATTATCATGTTGTAGTACCTGTACAATAACAGAAGATTCTTTAGTAAGAACAACTAATAAAGTGTCGATTTGGGTTCCACTATTTGTATTAAATGTGGATCGTCGATTGATCCATTTTCTTATTGCGAATTATGCAAAGAACCATTGAACTTTAAATGTTCTTCCTGTGGATTTGTCACAGAAGTAAAGGTTCATGTGGATTGCGTGAATGCTAATTCTCTTGTAACTGAAGGTGAATCGGTTAATAAAGATGGCTCTCAAGATATTGCAGCTAAGCCTCAAGACCCAATGAAAAGTAGCACCACATTACCAAATAGACCATCTCCGACTCAGGATGTCAAGGCAATTGACAGGGAGACTAGTAATGTAAAAGACATATTTCATTCTGTAAATTATCCTTCGTATGCAGTATTAGATATTATTGGAAAATCCTGGTATTCATTTGCCAGATTAAACGCAGATATCTTCTCATTTTCTGGTAGACTATCTTCCTTGTATTATGAGCAATTTTTGCAATTTGAAAAAGCATGGGGTTATTATTGGACTGAAGCCTACAAATCATTCAATATGTTTTCCCAAAGGAATAGATCACATAATGCGGATGTAATTTAGTACAAGGTAGTTTCATAAATGATATACAATACATGATTCGATAAAGATCAGAGATTTATCGATCTGCTGCTGTTAACGGCTCTATTCTGGTTCTAATGGTTGCTCATATGTAAGTTCATTGAATTAAGACGAAGTAACAGGCTCTGTCAATACCAGAGGATACTATATTTGGAAGTAGATTCGACTAAGTTAAATGGTATTATAGAAAACTATCTACGATTGTAAGCATACCGAATCTGATACTAATTTTGGGAAACTTTATTATATTTCAGAAAGAAAAAATACACCAACTGATTTGGCCACTTGTGATAGTTAAGAGAAACAAATAGTCTTTTTTTAGTATAAATTGTCTTAGATGTGTATGTTTGTTCTCACTAACTTTTTGTCTTTCTAAAGTATCACTATGACAGATTAAAATGGAAAAATCTCATCAATAAATATCAAGAAAAGCAGAAATAAGGTGACAGAATCAATAATAAAAACAGAACAAGAAATAAAAGAAGAGGCCAACATTAGAATTGTCAGACAGGCTTTTGAAGCCCTCAATTCGGGTGATACAAGCAGGATCCATGAGTATATAAGCCCAGACTATTTTAACCATGAATCGCAAGTGGATCCGATCAGATCAAAAATGAGAGGGGCAGAAGAATTTAGAGATACATTCAAGAATTTGCGATCTGCGTTTCCTGATCTTCATTACGAAGAGTTAGAAGTGTTCCGCATCTAAAGACATGGTTGTTTCTACCTTGTTCGTAACCGGTGAACGCTTAGGAAATTTCTTTTTTATCCCTCCGACTGGACGCAAGATAGCTTATCAAGCAGTACATATACATAGAATCAGTAATGATGGAAGGATAGTAGAACATAAGGCAATTCGTGATGATCTCACGCTTACGATGCAGCTCGGTTTAGTTGGTCTCACCTCTATACAGTATGAAGCCTTATTCAGGGCGTAGAAGGGTCTCGAATCTTCAGAAATTACCCGCTCAGGAGTCAACGAATCATCTGTTGAGGAAGATAAAGCGGCTATAAGTATGCTATACTTTCAAATGATCAATGGCTGGAACAAGGGAAGCAGTAGCATATTCGCGTCTCCATTCGCTGAAGACGGCGATCTGGTGGGTTTTGACGGTACTCACCTCAAAGGGCGTCAAAACATACGGCACTTTCATCAACAACTCTTTAATACCATCCTCAAAGGGAGCCGACTTGAAGGAAAGATTAAGGATGTCCGTTTCCTTACCAAAGATGTAGCAATCGTGCATGCAGTTGGTGGAACCATAATGGATAGACAAATGAGTATTGAACCCGAACGGAATTCAATCCACACGATAGTGGTGAATAGAGACAACCCTAATGCTGGCCAATGGTTCATTACCGCATTTCAAAACACAAGGGTACAGTATATTGGAAGTCCTCAGGAAATCCAAACACTAACTGAAGAATTGCGCAAGGAATTTGGGCAGTGGTCACAGATTAGATTCACTATACGTCCGAGTAATTGAGTTACATCGAATGCATCGTCGTGCCGGTCAAAGTGAGTAAGTTTCATATTTGGCAAACAGAATCACTCAAAAACACAGGTAAATCGGCTGCAAGAGACTGTAAAGCATATATTGATTTAGAAGAATCTACTCAGCGCGTAGCATAGTTATTACCCGAAAAGAATAGCGGGTTTTACAATAATCATAAACGTTGAAGATAAAGAGTTCGTAGACCTTTGCGCTATTCGGGAAACTAATGAGTATCGAATCATTCCACCTGAACAAGGTTACGTCTTTGAAGATGAAGTAGACTATGTAACGATGTTAACATCAGATCAAGGCGTTGTAGAGTTGACCCTGAGAATAACTTCTTCTAACGCTAGCCTATCGAGAGGAAGGTGAAACTTCACAATAGAGTCGACCATTTTCCAGACCAGCCCAGCAGAAACGTTGAGTTTCTAGATGAGAATCCTCAATCTTTCGAACCGTAGGGATTCAAAAAAAATAAACGATGTTACTAATTAGAGTAACAATCTCTACCTCGCGATATCGCAAGCGACATACTTCAAATTTGTAAATTTTTCACTTCTTCTATTATTTCAGCGACAATATTTGGGTTTATATTCCAATTCAGGCTACCAACGCGTTTATGAGCTAATTTGTATTTGATCCCCTTCATTGAAGTTGCATAATTATTTGCATCGAGCTTTCGAACATTTTGATGAGCAAGAATATACCAATGATATTCTGTTCCCACTGGAACTCCTGATCCTTCTGGGGCATCCCAAACTCTCTTCTTGTTGACAGAATAAGTGAGTTCCCATTTATATGGTGTTACCTTTTTCTCCCTCCATATGCCTTTGTCGTAGTACCATTTGTGACTCCCTCCCACTCTCATGCCAGTATATTTTTTTCCATTGAATTCTTTAAATTCTTCGTAGGCTCCAGATTCAACCTTCGCTATAGCTTCATGATTCATTTAAATAATTTCGTACCATACAAACTTGAAATACGATTTAGAATATAATGTATGAAATCCATCAAGTAGAGGGAGAGTGTGCAAGTTGTGATTTACATGATAATTTGGGCACATTAGAAATACGACAAATCTATTATCTGATAATAGGATAGACGATAATCTAAATCGTCTACAGTATGTAAATCAAATTATTATTATTATTATTATTATTATTATCGTCGCTCACCTATTCTCTTCGAATATAACTCACGCTATTAAGGGAGGCCGTGTAAGAATTAGCCGACCTTGCACTTTTATGAATATCCTTCATTCAGCAATTTACTCCGGACATCTATCTGGTTTTCAAGTTTTATGATGCGTTAATGCATAGTTAATTTTACTTGCAGCGTAATCAAATGATATGCAAAAGCGATTGAAGGTTATTGTGCTT
>JARBAV010000060.1 GCA_029237515.1 Nitrososphaerales archaeon | reverse complement strand
TCATCAACGGCGGTAGTGATCCTGATGATGCAGCATGAGATGACACTATATTCCTCCTTTCACTAACACCAGTGTTATAATTCTCCTGCTGCCGTTGTCCAGAATATTGAGTATTGACTTCAGGGCGTAATAAGATTTTTATATCCTTTTGAAAGAGAGCAACGTTACGTTGTTCGCTTCCCCCTTCTTGTCCCTGTTCTACCACCTAAGAATCATTGGCAATTTTACCTTTGAAGTCTTCAATGACTTCGGAGATAAGAGTATGCAAATCCACTGATTCCTTTCTCAAACCTACGTTATTAGCTTCTATTTTAGTTACGTCCAGAATGTTTTCAGCAAGTGTTTGAAGCCGCCTAGCATTTCTCAAGATTATAGTATGATAGTGATCAAGATCTCTGTTCTCACCCTTCATCAAAATTGATTCAGATAATCCCAGAATGGGTTGGATAGGGGTTCTCAATTCGTGTGCTGCCAGATTAAAAAACTCTCTTTGAGCAGCTTCATGAGCCTGAAGCTTGGCGTACAACTCACTTTGTTTCCATAGGGTTTCAAATATCGTAAAGTATGACATTACGGTAGGCCCACTTTTAGAGTATGTCGCAGTACCCATTGCCTCTTCAGGAACGGGTTTACTATCATCTTTTAGTTCTATGACGAGACATGACTTCCTATCAACGATCAATATCGTTACCTGTATCTGTAGTTCGGGTTCCTCGATGGTTTTTACTTGTATGTTTGGATATTTCTTATGAAGTCCATCAAGTACGTTAAAAACCAGATCGTTTACAGGAGTAAGTATTCTTATGGTATCTATACCAGTTTTTCCATTGTCTAGCATGTCGACTAATTTGTGCAATATCCCAGATTTTGACTGCCGCAAGAATGTATTTGCTGAAGAAACAGTTATCAATATCTCCTTGCTTGACGAATCAAGCATCTGGCCACCTAGCTGCAATATCTCACCTGGGTCTTTCAATATTTTAATTAATCCAGATACCTCGGTTACTTTTTGATAATTATTAGATCGAGTCTGCCCTAACCCAGAGTCTTCATCAGAAGTCAACCAGTGGAATACCTATCAGTTAGGATTCTTAAAAGCGTTACCTCCTAAACAATTCGAATATCAAAGATTAGCTGTTGCTTATTTATGTAGCGTTCCTTCAAGTTGTATTTTGAATTTTACATTTATTTACAAGAATAAAAATCCAGGAGTGGAATCTGTTTCTGAAGTCGCTGGTGTCTAGACAATGTGTTGATGCTTGCTGTCGATCCACCACATGAACTTGCTAATGGTGAACTTTGGCGGCAGCAGTACTGCTTATCTCATTGGCGGTTATCGATGTAACCACAATGATTACTGGAGCAACTTGCACTATAAGGCCCTCAACACTATAGGTAACTTAACGTAAGAAAGTACTTGAATTGCATAAAGATACCCTGAAACCTATCTTTCTTCCATCAGCATCACCAGAGTTCATAGTATTGGAAGAATGCCGGAATTTATCCAAGAATGACCTTCTTGTTCTGAAAATATTATTCATCATTTAGAGATTCAAAAGAACAAATAAGTGAACTACATGAACTCAATACTCTTGAGCATCTGACACAATGACAAATGGCACCTCTGCAATTAGTGTAAATTCTTCCCAATATAGACATCCATTCTTATGTGTAAGAAAATGAATTTTGTTACCCTTGCATTTGTGAAATCGCTTTCTTTAAATCATCCAGGCTCATTGCAGGATGTATTTCTACATTGGTTTCATATCCCTGAAACAATGGTTCTGCAATTGCCGGAATCATGTCTGGACTTGGAAGATCCATAACAAAAACCATGTTCTGTTCCCATTCACTTCAATAAAATATGAGGCCTCGCAACTGAACTTTTGAAGGTAGTCTTCGCGATTTTTCAAGAAATTAGGGTCTTTAACCATCTTGCTTCCTTGCACTATCGGGATCATCGCTCTAACTAGTACTCTCATTTTACTCTGACTAGACCAGTCATTCCTTGATTATTAGTTTTTCTACATATGTATTAACTAAAAAGAAAATAACTACCATTAAATAAAAAGAAATTAGCTCGAACCAGACGTCCGAATTAAATAATAATCATACTCCGCAATTCTATACGACTTATGGGAGGTGAGAGCTTAACACAGCCGTTACTGGTGTTGTACCATGTAACAAACTCTTCGATAGAACTAAAATGTTCTCCCTTTGACTGAAATGTCCAACTATGGTTGATCTTTCTATAGACCAAATATTGTTGGAACTTGCTTATTCCGAATGCCTTTATTTCACCAAAATTTGCATAGAATTGACTACCATGGTCTGTAAGTAATTCAAGTGGTTTGCCATATCTGTTGATGCTTCTTTCCAGTACGGATATTGCATTCTCTGTTGTAGCATCATCAAATACACCATATCCTACCACAAATCGGGAAGCATCATCAAGGTATGCTATCAACATTTACATTAAGCAAGTTCGGAGTCCGTCATAAATCTGATATATTTTCCATCAAATAATAATAAATCACCGATGATTAGCAACAAGATACTTTTAGTCGTGAGATAGTTATGCCTGTTATAGTATAAAATCGTGAACAGCAGCTCCAGGCAATACAACTATCTGGCACGACAGAATGAATCCCAAACAGACAATTAAAATTATAGTTAATATGCTATTAGAGTCACCAGAATGCAAAAAAAGATGTGTTTCTAAAACAAAAGATCAACAATAGAATATATGCATTGATGAAAATGAAGAAAAGCATTGAGTTATTTCTTCACCATGTTGAACCATATCTTGAGCCCAGTAGCTAAGGCTAACTAGTAGTTAAGGTAAGTGAGTGTATACCTCAAATAGATAAGTAGCTACAAATTTGCTATTGGTATTCTCTGATACTGCATTATGGGAATAATGTATACTCCATGTCGAATCTGTACTGCAGCCAACAATTTATTTAGAATCTATATTCGATAGATTATAGTGATAAAAGATGTCAATTGATTGGTGAGTCAGAATTATAATGGATAGATAGCAATGGTTTACAAGCAAATCTATTCCGGTGCATGAGCGGATCCATTCGTTGACAGTTCAAGAAGTGGTTCAAAGATCTCCCAAAAGTCTTCAC
>JARBAV010000059.1 GCA_029237515.1 Nitrososphaerales archaeon | reverse complement strand
CTTGTAAGGATACCCAAATCAGTTTCTTGTGCCATCAGTCTATAGCCCATTTTTGTATTTATTTTACTCACTTCAAACAATATTATGTACATTTTTGTTTGCCGCAAATGGAGGTCGTCACTCACGTTACCGGAGATGTTGTGGGGTAGCGATGCAAACGTCGGTAGATCTACGGGGCCGATCCATGTCTTAAAAGGAACGAGACTGAGGATCATTAGGATGAGGAGTCAGCGGGGTAACAGTTACCTTCATCCAAATATGAAGGGGTAACGAGTCGAGTATTTGGCGAAGCTCATCTTCGTTGGTGGCGCGGAACAGCCCAAGGCTGCGCCATTCGCCTGGCTTGAGTGGCGGTCGCCATAGCCTGATCAAATGGCCCGCTTTAGCTAACTCAGCGGCGCGCAATGCCTCCGCTTCCCGTACCTTATCGACTTGAGTTGAGCTAGTTCCTTCAGGAACCGTTATGACCATATCGGTGAGGTATTCCATGGATCTTCCTTTTCGTTTGATAGGATTTAGTCATTTCTGTCCCTACTTAGTGCGCACCGCTTGTAATTAGCTGCAAAAAAACTGCTAAAGCGATAGGCTAATTAGCTAATTCTTTACTTCGTCGTTCTTCTTCATAATACTGCTGCTTCACCCTCTAACATTTCTCTCACTTTTCATAACAAAAACAGTTTTAGCATTACCCTCTTCAAGACAGCATCATGACAGATTGAAACCAGTTGTAAAATAACACACCAGGAGACTATTCAAGTTAACAAATGAAAACTGTAATCCTGTCTCTGTAACCTTTTATAACGTTTTTTCATAATTATATAATATCATATGATATCATCTAAGTCTGCAGTCCATGTAGAACCTCATATCAAAGAAAGTAATTACATTCGAGATTTAGTATTTGGATTCGGGGATGGAGTCAACACGTCTTTAGGAATTATAGCGGGAGTTGGGGGAGCAATAATAGCTGCTGACATTGTTATTCTGGCCGCCCTCATAGGAATGTTTACAGGTGCTAAGGCCATGGCCGTACAAAATTATCTTGCGGTAAAGTCTCAGAGACAAATATTGGAATCAGAAATAAAGCGAGAGAGGTTTGAAATAGAGAATACTCCAGAAAAAGAGAGACAGGAGATTGAACTAATATACAAATCGAAAGGATTTGAAGGCGCGGATCTGAAGAGAGTAGTCGATAAAATAACTTCTAACAAAGAAGTCTGGCTTAAGACTATGCTCACGGAGGAGCTGGGCCTAAATCTGGAGATACTAGGTAACCCCTTGAAGGGTGCGTTAGTTATGTTTGGTTCATTTTTGCTTGGTGGAATTCTTCCAATTCTTCCGTACTTTGTGGTGAAGTTTGGACTCATGTCATCAAGTACGGCTATTATAATAGCAATTTTGATCAGTATTACTTCCTCTTTTATAGTTGGTGCAATAAAGGCTCGTATAGCGCAAATGAGCATCATAAAAGGCGGGATCGAAATGGCAGCACTTGGTACCGGAATAGCACTAGTTGGATATGGTATAGGGGCTGAATTAGCCAGATTAGGTATAGTAACTGTCCAATGATTTTTCTTTTTTCATCCTACTGCATTGGTATCTCTATATCAATCAGGTGGGCTGACAATAAATTAGACTAAGGATCAGGGTTAACTTGAGGGGTAGCTTGTTTTACGAATATTCTTATGAAAGCAAGTGAGATCAATAAATATCATGAAAGAAATCCTACTGTCAGTATCAGACGAACTATACTCTGCAATTGAATATGAAAGAGACTCACGCAAACTAAGAACTGTGTCTGAAATGGTAAGAGTGATACTTATTGAATTTTTTAGGGATAAGGTTGATTAATATCCTTGGATATTTGACACAGATTCGGATTTAAACCTAGTGAATTCTATTTAACTGTCGTCAATTGCTGTTCTTCACAATAGATGAAATAGATTCAATTCTTTTCAGTGTCTTTCTATTCTCATCATTTTATCTCCTAATTGTATTCAATATCAGAATTCGAAATATTCGCGTTAGTAATTATAATCTTTTTTGAAAGCTCGTTATATAGTTATAACTACAAAGATTAATACGTATAAGAAGCAGGTATGTACGCAATGGGTGAATCATCATCAAATGAAGTACATCCAAGTGAAATAATATTAGCCAGGTGGACTGAAAGGTTCGTTGCTTGGCTTATAGATTTTGTACTTGTTTCAATTGGTCTTGTAATTCTGTTTGTCCTCTTGTCTATTCCATTCTGGATGTTTTATGCTGGAGAGAATGTTGATGATCAACATAGAGGAGGATTACAATCCTACCATTATTTAATATCAAGCTTAGTGTTCTTTCTATATTGGACGTACTTTGAATCAACAACAGGGCAATCACTTGGAAAAAAGGTAATGAATCTAAAGACAACTAATCTAGATGGAACTGTTGCACAAGGAAAAAAGGTGGCCCTAGCAGCTTTTGGAAAAGCCTTTCTACTTCCTTTTGATGTGATTCTCGGGTGGATTTTTACAAATGATAGGCGGCAGCGAATATTCAATAGAGCTAGTAACACTATAGTAATCAAAATAAAAACAGAATCTAAATCGATAGATGGAAATATTAAGTATGTCAAAGATTGATATTATGATCATAGTTGTAGTTTAGTGTTAGATATCCTAACTTCTTCGTGGTAGAAGGTAACTAAACTCCGAATAGTTTCTTTCTGGTATTTCTCTGTTGGTTCTCGCTCAGTAAGCGCCCCATCCCTTTGGG
>JARBAV010000058.1 GCA_029237515.1 Nitrososphaerales archaeon | reverse complement strand
TTAATAGTTAGTAGATGATAACCTTTGTAACCGACAACCATAACCGGAAAATAATTCCTCATATTATTGACTCTGAAAGTGTCATCTCTTCTGATCTTTACCGCTTCTTGCTGTTTCATTTACAGTTGCTGATGATTCTGTGAAAATGATGCTATAACTTTGCAATGTGTCATCCGAGTCCAGATTGCTTCTCATCTGAATGTGTCTACTAAGGAATAAGCTAAGGCATAGTCTAGTTCTTAAAATGACGGGGTGATGAATTCATTTAACTGTTTGAGGATTCGGGCAGTTGCTCCCCAAATTAAATATGAATCATAATTGAATTTGTATAATTCATCTATCGAAATATGTTCAGTATCTGGACTCATCGTGGAAAGCAACGACATTAGAGGAAGGTCCAATACAGCTTCGACCTCGTCTGCGAATGGAATGGGTTGATCGATATTTTGCAGAATGCTGACGAACGGAACGATAAAAAAATTTGACGTAAGCGTCTTCACCGCGTTAAGACATCCTAAAATATCGTCTGCAGTAAGTTTGATGCCTATTTCCTCACCTGTTTCTCTGATAGCGGTGTTTAACAAATTCTCGTCTTCCTTGGTATATCGCCCTCCAGGAAAGGATATCTCTCCACCGTGTGACCTAAGGCTAGAATTCCTTTTGGTCAGAAGAACGTGTGGGGATAATTTGTTAAAGTGTATCAGTACTACTACGGATGATAGACTAAATGTCTTGTAAATCGGATTTCCCAATGATGCAGGCGAACTTAAATGGGGCATGATTCTTGCAAGGAGATCCTCCTTATCCATGATTATATGATATACTATCAGAAGGGTATCTATATTTCGCTTAGCTCGATAAGACAAATTTGAGAGTCGAATTACGAATAGTAGTTGAATTGACCGTCTTCCGGCTGGGGCATGCTAGGACCGAAGCCAACGATGGTACAATACACAGCTACATACTGCCATGGATCATCTACACGACAGATGAACTTTAGATTGTTCGTATTTAGAGAAATAGGACCTACTCCATAATTATTTCATGTAATCCATTCATTATGTTAAGCAGGTTGGAAATAGATCATATCTTGTAAAAAGCATTTAATAATTACAGGGCGAACTTGTTAAAGGTGAACGTGCTCGAATTTCGCTATATGATCATTCAAGATTCCCAAGTTTTCGAATACGTAGACACACTGTATAATATTAGCACAATGATGGATAAATGAGTAAGATACGATTTGAGCTGAATCCTCCAAAAACAGTACAGAATCGCTACTTTGAGGATCATGAACTACGAAAATCGTTATTATCATTGGTAGGGAGGGCAAGGGAATTGGTGGGATTGGTTGATGGAATCCATCTCACCGACTCAGTCCTGGGTATCCCCCGAATTTCAGGCATTTCTTTCGCTCATTTTATCAGACATTCCGGAAATAGTTTACCTATTAGCTGTAGCTTGAGGGCTCGCGACCGGAATTATACCTCATTTATGCAATTTGTAGGAGACGCTATATTGTTGGGACTTGAAAGTATTTTAATTTTGAAGGGGGATGAACTAGGACCTGATTCATCGACCTCTAACTTGAAACCGACCGAAATTCTCAAGATTCTGCAAAGAGAAAAGTATGATAGATACATCAATTTTAATCTGACTGCACCTTCAAAGATAACTGACAGGTTTCAGATAGAAAAAAAGATACTTTCTAAGCCACATTCTCTGGTTACACAATCCATCGAATCTCTAGGTGACTTAGAAGAACTTGCTGATTTGGCAAAACAGCATGGCATAAGAACAGTGGCATGTATTATGATACCATCAGATAAGAATCTCAAGTCGGCTCAGATGATAGGATTAGATTGGAATGAGTATTCAAAGGATCCCGTTAGCTTCATTACCGAAGCCGGTAAAATTGCTGACGAAGTGCTTCTCACGTCGCCAAACCACTTCGCAGCCGCAATTGAGGTTCTAAAAGTTATCTCAAATCATAATTAGAATACCTTCAATCTAATAGAGCATACAAGATGAGATCCTAACGATTTTCGTCCATTGTTCTCATAGCAATTCTATTCTAGCTTTTTAGCAGCAATCATTTCTGACTTTACCTCATCCAATATAGTACGGTAGTATGGCTGGAGGTTGCTATCCTCACTGAGCCTCGGTCTTCTGTAATCGACGGGGATCTCCCTCTTCAAATGCCCCGGCCTGCTTGTAAAGACAATAACCTTGTCCCCAAGACAGACTGATTCAAGAATGTTGTGAGTCACAAAGACAATCGTTTTCCTTGTCTTCGCCCAAATCAACTGCAATTCTACTAATAGCAAATCGCGGGTCTGAGAATCTAATGCTGCGAATGGTTCGTCCATAAGCAGAACCTCCGGATCCATTACCAATGCTCGCGCGATTGCGACCCTCTGTTTCATTCCACCAGAAAGTTGATAAATATATGATTGAGCAAATTTAGTCAATTGCATCATATCAAGATATCTTATCGCTATCTCATAGCGCTTTGCCTTGTCCACTCCGGCCATTTTCAGACCAAATTCAACGTTTTCGATTACCTTTAACCACGGAAAAAGAGCATTTTCCTGGAAAACCATGATCCGATCTGGTCCAGTACCAACAACAGGGTTTCCATTGAGGATCACGGTCCCACTAGTCGGGTTTTCCAATCCCGCAAGAATATTCAACATAGTAGACTTGCCGCAACCCGATGGTCCTACTAGACAAACGAACTGCCCTTCGTCAATACTAAAATTAATGTCTTCTATTGCAGTTACTACTCCCCCCGTCCTGCTTTCCACAAATCTCTTAGTTACGTCTTTTACTACAATCTTTGCCAAGTATGCCTTCTACACATTGGGTAGACATGTAAGAGTACCTTATAGACTTAATCTGGCGGGTTCGATTCTATTTTACCCTCTAATTGCTGTCCCAACCGCGATACGCAGCCTTTAAGCATCTGCGTTTTTTCTCCCTTCAATACCTTAGTCCTCGAGAAATCCTTTGTCGCGGAGACAATTGTTACCTTGATAAGCTATAGTCTTACAAAGTAAATCCACA
Source organism: Nitrososphaerales archaeon (assembly GCA_029237515.1). GTDB lineage: Archaea > Thermoproteota > Nitrososphaeria > Nitrososphaerales > Nitrososphaeraceae > TH5896. The sequence goes on along the minus strand of JARBAV010000058.1, from coordinate 1,081 downwards.
CTTCACTTGGTAGACAATATCCACCTTCTTCGAATTCCCACGGGCAATGTACTAGAACTAACACTGACTGGATTCATTTATTAGTTAAGAGCAATGACATTACCGTTCCATGCCTCTTGAGAGTCTCAGAGATTTTGTTGATGTACTGGAACAAAAGGGACAACTGGCTCGTGTAAAGGCTTCAGTAGATCCTGAACTGGAAGTGGCTGAAATAATGCGTAGACTCATGTATGCTAAAGGTAAACCTGCAGTCCTATTCGAAAACGTCATGGGTTACACCATCCCAATCTTGGGAAATGCTTTAGGATCAGATGAGCGGTTGAGGATAGCACTAGAAGAGGATGATTTCTCACAGATAGGTAACAGGATCGTAGATCTCACTAGAATGAAGATGCCTACAGGTGTATTTGGCAAGCTTAAAATGCTGCCGAAGCTCTCTGAAATTTCAGACTATGGTCCGAAGCACATAGACAATGGGCCGGTCAAAGAAATTGTGCTAACTGAAGAAAAAGCGGATCTATCCGTGCTCCCGATATTGAGGTCCTTCAAAGGCGATGCCGGCAAATTCATCACGTTTGGATTAACAGTGACAAAGCATCCAGAGACTGAAGTTAACAACATAGGAGTATACAGGATGCAAATCTTGAATACAAGAAAGGCCATTATGCATTGGCAGATTCACAAACGCGGTGCACAACATCTAGAGATACTTAAAGACAAAAGGTCAAAGAGTGGGGAAGAAGGTAGTAGAGAAAGACAGATACCTGTCGCAGTGATAATTGGGGCAGATCCGGCGACTTTGTTTAGCGCTGTTGCACCAGTTCCGGAAGGCTTGGACAAATACCTGTTTTCAGGAATCGTAAGGAAGAAGGGTATCAAGTTAGTAAAATGTAACACCGTTGATCTTGAGGTTCCTGCAACAGCGGAGATAGTATTGGAAGGCTATGTCGACCCAGAAGATATGCAAATGGAAGGACCATTTGGTGACCATACAGGTTACTATACGCCTCCCGAGCCCTATCCGTGTTTCAATCTGACCTGCATAAGCATGAGAAAGAATCCAATATATCTCACTACAGTT
>JARBAV010000057.1 GCA_029237515.1 Nitrososphaerales archaeon | reverse complement strand
GGGGTATGTTTCGCAACATCAGGCCCGGGAGCAACAAATTTGATAACAGGAATAGCGACAGCTTATGCAGACTCTTCACCCATGGTTGCAGTCACCGGTCAAGTACCTCTGGAGATGATAGGAAAGGACGCCTTTCAGGAAACAGACATAATAGGAATTGCAAACCCGTGTACAAAATATACATTTCAACCTAGGAAGGCTATCGAGATCCCCGAAACCGTTAAGAAGGGATTTTACATTGCTGAAAGTGGTAGGCCAGGTCCAGTCCTAATCGACATTCCAAAAGACGTTCAGCAGGATATTCAGGATATAGAATTTCCTGATTTAATAAAAGTGAGGGGATATAATCCAGCTATTGAAAGCGATCTTTCAACCATTGGAAAGGCAACTGAATTGTTATTGGCGGCCCAGCGCCCTATTATTATGTCTGGTGGTGGCGTAATACTGGCAGGAGCGTTTTCAGAATTGGAAGTCCTTGCAGAATTGTTGATGGCACCAGTAGTTACAACATTCAAGGGAAAAGGTTCATTCCCTGAAAATCATCCCCTAGCTATGGGACCTATTGGAATGCATGGACACGCTGAGGCTAACAAAATCATTTTAGAAGCAGATTGCATCCTTGCGATTGGTGCAAGATTTTCCGATAGATCGGTCGGAAGATTTGATGAGTTTGGTAAAGGTATGAATATAATTCATATGGATATAGATCCTGCTGAAATTGGCAAGAACAAGACTGTAGATGTCGCCATTGTTGGAGATGTAAAATCATCAATGAAAACTATGATCAAGTTCCTGAATAAGAAAATGGTCAAGCGTGGTACTGAGGAAAACCCTTGGTTGCAGAGAAGAAAAGAGCTCGTAGACTATTATACAGAGAGCATCAAGGACTACCCGAGAGATCTTACTGCCAGAAAGGTTCTTAAGAAATTGAGAGAGGTACTTCCCAATAACGCTATTGTTACAACTGAGGTGGGACAATGCCAGATGTGGACTTCGCTCCATTTTGATGTAATCTCTCCAGGAACTTTCTTCAGTTCAACCGGACTTGGGACTATGGGATTTGGCTTTCCCGCCGCAATTGGAGCTAAGGCTGCCCGACAGAATGTGCCTGTTGTCGATATTGCAGGCGACGGATCTTTTAATATGAGCGAAAATTCTCTTGCTGTATCTGTATTGGAGAATCTCCCAGTCATAGTTATTTTACTGAATAATTACATGCTCGGAATGGTAGCTCAATGGCAAAGAACGTTCTATAATAGAAGATATGAAGGGGTTCACCTGCATAATTGCCCTGACTACGCTAAAATTGCAGACGCATACGGTGCCCAAGGTATAAAAGTACAGTCCATTTCGGAATTAGATAACGGAATTAGATCAGCACTAAAGAGTAACTTGGCCACGGTAATAGACATTCCAATCGACCCAGAGGAAGATGTTTATCCATTTGTTGCACCTGGAACAGGACTAAAGGACATGATTGTTGGTTCATGAGGTTATATGGACAGATGAGTCAATCAGATTACATTCCAGAAAAAAAGACTTCTGACGATGTTTATATTCTATCGGCTTTAGTGGAGGATAAACCAGGAGTTCTCTTTAGAGTCACTAATTTGTTTAGGGCTAGAAATTTCAACATTGAAAGTATTACTGTAGGCTACAGTGAGTCTAGCGACCTTTCGAGAATGACCATAACCACTAGAAGTGATGATCGTACATTAGATCAGCTTGTGAAGCAACTTCGAAAACTTATAGATGTAGTCGAAGTGCGGGTACTGAATAGAGGTAACACAGTCTATAGGGAATTGGCTCTCATAAAAATGAACGCTCAGGATCCAACATCCAGGGCGGAAATTACTAATCTTGCTTCCGTTTTCCGTGGAAAAATACTAGATATAGATAAGTTTACACTAACGGTTGAGATCACAGGGACTCCGAGCAAGATTGATGCTTTTAGGAATTTGGTATCAGACTTCGGAGTTGTTCAACTTGCACGTACTGGTGTTTCTGCTTTGCCCAGAGGAGCGGCTTAGTCCTCTATTCGATAAGGATCAGATCAGCAAGTTTGAACAATGGACTTTTTGATACCTTATTAAGGAGATACAACATATCCCAAATATATTCAGGATGGGGTAATAGCGAACCTTTTACAATGGTGCTTTAAGACGACTCGATATAACATAGCAATGCTCAGAGGCGATGGGATAGGTCCAGAATTGATCGATTCGGCAACGTGTATCCTAAACGCAATAAATGATAATTCGTCAGTGAAATTTTCCTTAGTTCCCGTAGAAGCAGGGGATGGTGCACTTAAAAGATTTAGCAAGGCACTACCAGATTTTACGCTATCCGAAATTCGTAGATCAGATGCATGTTTGAAAGGACCAGTTGGAGAAAGTGCTGCTGATGTAATACTTGTCATTCGACAGCTCTTCGACTTGTATGCGAATATCAGACCTTTAAAGGCATATCCTAATGCAAATTCTTTGCACAACAATATCGATCTTGTAGTAGTGAGAGAGAATACTGAGGACCTGTACCTTGGATGGGAATTTTGGTCAGACGAAGAAACTGTTATTTCACTCAGACGGACCAGCAAGAAAGCCATTGAAAGGATAGCTCAATACGGGTTCAAACTGGCCAAAATGAGAAATAGACAGAAAAGGGTTAGTTTAGTTCACAAAGCGAATGTATTGAAGGAAAGTGACGGAATGGTCAGGAGGGTGTGCTCCGAAATCGCATCATTAAACCTCGACATTCAATTCGAAGAGATGTACGTAGATGCATGTGCAATGAATCTTATTCGGAAGCCTCAGGATTTCGACATAATCATAACTTCAAACCTCTTTGGCGACATTATATCTGACGAGGCTGCACAAGTTGTCGGAGGACTCGGTATGGGTCCAGCGGCAAATATAGGAAACGATTTTGGGGTATTTGAACCGGTTCACGGAGCAGCTTTCGATATCCAGGGGAAGAATGTTTCAAACCCCACTTCTATCTTGCTTTCGGCTCGATTGATGCTTCAGTGGTTGGGTGCAGAACGCGGTGACAAGCAAGCTACGCTAGAGGGAGATCGAATAGAGAATGCGATATTGCGAATGTTGATTGAAAACAAAAAAACCAAAGACCTGGGTGGCACTCTTACTACTAATGAATTTACGAGGAACGTCATGTCTTATTTATATGTAGATTAGTAGTTTAAGCCTTGATGCTTATGACTGGAATTTGCCAGAATTGACTGGATCACGTCGCTAATTGAGTCGGAAGGATTTGTATATAAGTCCGGACATTACTTAATTCATCGTAATGGAGATCAATGGTGAAACAATAACCGGTGTTGCTTTGATTTTCTTATCAGCTTTGTTTCTTTATGCTGGGATGGTTAACGAAGCTTGGTCACTTTTAATCCCCGCCGATTTTCTGATCTTAGCTATCGGCGCTGGATTTCTGAGCTTAGGAATCATCACCTTACGGAGAAATAAGAAGCACCAAATAGCTCATAGTTAGGTAGAGCTAGACTATTTTTGATCGGATCAAATTATTCGTAGGCCAAATTTATAAATAAGTTAATTCCTATTTTTACAAATTGGGTAGCCGAAGAAAAACAAGGAATAAGCCGATACGGAAGACCAGGAGTGTAGAGGGAAGATGTCCTAAGTGCACCACAATCGTAAGATTTAATGTAAGCGGCCAGGTAGGCGATGAAATTTATGAATGCGCCGGATGTATGTCAAAATTTCATATCGATACTCTTTGACGATAGATTAATAACCTTTGGTCACTTAAGTAGATATTTCTTAATGGAGTGGAGTTCAATTTTCAACTTCATAGTGAATTCTTCATATTAGCCTTTAAGATCAAAAAGGCATATAGGATAAAAGGCTCAATATGAGGTCAATGGATAGGAATTTGCAATACGACGGAAAAGTGTTCCTTTATAGCAGTGGAATGCCTGATGATTTGATCGAGAGAAGTAAATTGAAATTGGTTGAGATTGGGGTTTCCGACGAGGACATTTTGGTAATTACTGCGCCTGAAGGGGTGCCTGAGGGTTCGATCATGGTTACAATTTGGCCGCATTACCTATCGGTTGCAAAGGTAAGGAAGGTGAGAGAGGGATCAATATATGCTCCTCAACTCTTTAATATCGACCTTTTATAACTACCAGAAAATTAAGAGACATTTAGAATGGGCAATTGGGTTGATTTTTCTCACATATTTTTGCAAGAAAGGACGACACTCTGATTGTCCGGTGGAATGGCCCATGGGAGAACCGTGTGGCGGGATTAATGATTGCTCATTCGATGTAACTATTAAAAGATGTAAATGTGATTGTCATCAATTATGATAAACCGCCAATATCAACAATATCTTGTATTTGTCTTTTGAAGTGCAGCAAATTATTTGGGGTCAGGAAGAGTTAAGAAGCATACAATCACCCATTTATTCAGTCAGCCACCACTTCATCATACCCCTTCAAGATTGAATCCTATTCTCCTCATTAAATGTTTAGCTCTTGTTTGTATTCGATTCATGACTCTCACAACTACAATCCCCTCTGAGGGCTGTCCATAAAGAATTACAGAATCTATGGGCGCGTACGCGATTAATGGAAGTGCAATTAGGTCCTCTTCGCCTATTACCTTTATCAAGACAGGGGCGGGACTCAATAGTGCACGAAAGAGAAGATTGATAACTTCTAGGGATATTGAACCCGGCTGATTTGTGCAGGAAAGTTCGACGAGCTCCAGTTCTGAGAGAGCTGCAATCATCGATTTCAGTTTAGAAAGGCTTGTTGAGGACACTACCCTTTTTTCAAAACCATCAACAACACTCACCTCGGGGAGTACATTGAAACTGATAACTTTTCCAGTGGTCGTATCCCCTACTGTTATCAACTTGCGGGTAGCCTCGCGCAGCTCAATTATTTTTTGCTTTTCAACCTGATCGTAGCTAATCAGCTCCCCGAGAGGCTGCCTAAGAAGTTCAATAATCTCTTTTTGAACGGGCTTCACATCGTGACTCATTCCATAGGCGATGCCGACGCTTTTTCCGCAATGTCGTTATCCTTTACTGCAGCAGCTATTACGCTGATGCGTCCAGCAACTAGTTTTGATACCTTTCCAAATGCTAAACCAGCCAATGAATCTGGTTCCACTAACGTAACCGGCCTACCAAGGTCGCTTCCTTCCCTTATGAGAGGGTGCAAAGGGATCTCACCCAAGAATGGTACATTAAACTTATCACTTATTTTCTGTCCGCCACCTTCGCCAAAGATGTAAGTGTTTTCGCCGCAATGTGGACAGACAAGAAAACTCATGTTTTCAACTACTCCCAATATCGGAATGTTAAGTTTGTTAAACATCCCGATAGATTTGATGGCAACATTCATTGCCACATCCTGCGGAGTAGTGACTATTAGGACACCCGTGATAGGAAGAGTTTGAGCCATAGTGAGAGGGGCATCACCTGTCCCAGGGGGCAGATCGATGAGAAGGTAATCCAATTCTCCCCATTCTACGTCTGTTATGAATTGTTTTATGATTCCTGAAACAATTGGTCCACGATAGATACCCGCCTGTTGAGACTGTTCATAAAAAAAGCCCATTGAAATGACCTTTACGCCACTCGAAATCACAGGTTGTATCTTATTATTTACAATCGGAGGTGAATCTTTTATCCCTAACATTAAAGGAACACTAGGGCCATAAATGTCTGCATCTAAAAGGCCAACGCTGGCGCCAGTCTTGGCCAATGCTAGTGCCAGATTTACTGCCACGGTTGTCTTTCCTACTCCCCCCTTTCCACTGGCTACAGCAAAAATATTCTTAACCTTAGGGAGCAATTCATCCATTGAAATCGCTCTTCCTTCCATAACCTTGGCAGTAACCCTAAGATCCAAGTCATTTACTCCAATACTTTGCATAGAATTTCTCACTTCCTGTTCGATTTCACTATTGAAAGGACAGGCAGGGGTAGTTAACTCAAGAGTAAAAGATACTTTTTTATCTTTAATACTTAAATCTTTAATCATACCCATAGATACTATATCCTTGTGTAATTCTGGATCCATAATCTTCTTGAGTGAGGTCATTACTTGATCCACGTTAGTCATATGCTACGAGTAGTGTAAAGTTCACACAATATTTAAATTGTTAACAATTTTCTTTCTTGGCTTGAGACCACCGGCTTCAAGGCGTTCCTATTGAGAGAGACCGTCAAGAACAATTATCAAATGAAAAGGATATCGCACTAACGATTCGTCAGGGACCAAAGATGTAGAATTCAGAACTACGTGCGGCCGCTGGGTGCCTTTGTTATCCAAAGGTTAATAAATTGATGTTCCGTCGCTATCAATTGTATATCATGTTTGCGATCGTCCATATGAGCGACGTTATAAGAATCCCGCCTGATAGATTAACTCCGTCTCTTAACAGAACTGCGATTGGAATTCTTAAAGAGAAGTACGAGAGTATGATTAGCCCTGAGCTTGGGTATGTTATCATGATTATAGAGGCGTCTACGAACCCCGTAGGTAAGCTCGTCGCAGGAGACGGTGCTACCTATCATAGAGTAAATTTCAAGGCCCTGACTTTCTACCCGAGATTGCAGGAGATAGTAGAAGGAGAGATAGTTGAAATCACCGATTTTGGAGCATTTGTGAGGATAGGACCTACCGATGCCTTACTTCATTTGTCTCAGATAACAGACGACTTCCTTAAGAGTGATGTGAAGCAAGGGATAATTTTAGCAAATCAGTCTTCCAGGTCTATCAAAATTGGGTCTAGATTGAGAGGGAGGATCACAGCAGTTAGTCTAGGTAAGGGGGCCGCAATGGGGAAAATAGGAATTACGTGTAGGCAGCCATTTTTGGGCGCCCTGGAATGGGTTGAGCAGGATGTCCTGAAGTCACAACAGACTCAGTCTACGGTTCCAATAAAGGAAAAAAAGCGGGGTTCAAGTAAGTAATGCCTAAGGAACTTGCTTGTAAGAAATGTAAGGCGTTGACCATCGGGAAGGTTTGTCCTGTGTGTAGTTCTACTGATTTGACTCCGCACTGGACAGGAATGATACTGGTATTTGATCCTCCAAATTCTCATGTGGCCGCAACACTTGATATTCACGTCCCTCACAAATATGCTTTGAAAGCTTCATGACTTCTCTTGTAGAACCAGCAAATATTGTGCCCTTATACGAGTATCTATATCGACGAAATCTGATTCATTCGTATCTTGATGAGGACATTGGTAGCGGTGATATTACAAGTGAAGCAGTGATACCAGTGGATTTCTATGCCGAAGCAGAGGTTTGGTGTAAGGGGACCATAGAAGGAGTTGTGATTTGTGGTGTTGAGGAAGCATCTATTGCATTTGATATTTGCGGCTGCTATACTACGAAACTAGTTGAAGATGGGGCGATTGTGACTAACAATCTACAAGTAATAGCTGTGAAGGGGGATGCCAAAGCAATACTCAAAGCCGAACGAACTGGCTTAAATTTGCTGATGCGCATGAGCGGAATAGCAACAGAAAGCAGAAAATACAATGTACTCTTAAGAAAGCTCGGCATTAATACTAAAATCACAGCTACGAGAAAGACATCGCCTGGGATGCGGATATTCGATAAGAAGGCCATAGCGATCGGAGGTGGGCATCCTCATCGAATGGGATTATACGACATGATCCTCATAAAGGATAATCATATCGCAATTGTGGGAAATGCTAGGGATTGCGTAAAAATGGCGAGGAAACAAGTAGGAAAGAATCAACAAATTGAATGCGAAGTTAGTACCGAAGATGAACTCATCTCCGTTGTTGAAGCTGGTGCAGATATCGTAATGTTGGACAATTTTTCTATAGATAACGCGAAGGCGGCCCTCTCTAAATTGCGTGATTTGGGCCTAAGAAATCGCGTACTTGTTGAGATTTCAGGTGGTATCAATGAGTCTAATTTTCAAGAATTTGCTCTGCTAAATCCTGATTTCATATCGGTAGGTTCCATGACACATTCTGCTAATGCAGTCGATTTTAGTATGACTATCAAATCCTAAAATAGAATGGAAAATTATCAGGTATTCCGGGTTGTCTACCCATCTTCAATTCTGATTCGGACTGAGATTGAAAGGGTAAACCATATCACACGGCAAGCATCCTTTCAATTGCAAGTCTTGCTCTTGACCTCACTTTGTCTGGAACATTCACCACATAAACTTTTTTCCTTAGAGAATAATACACCTTCTCCGGCGTGATCATCTTCATATATTTGCATATTGCATCCTCCTTTAACGGTAAGAAAGTCTTGTCAGGATTCTGATTTTTCATCCTATGAAGAATTCCGATTTCAGTAGCCACTATGAATTTATTGGAATGTGATGAAGATGCATATTTTATCATTCCCTCAGTAGAGAGTACATGACAAGATTTGTTGAAATCACCTTCTCCATAATGATATAGTGCTGCCGTAGTACAGCCACATTCGGGATGTATTAAGAGTTCGGCGTTGGATTCAGCATCTAGACGTCTGTTTATATCACGAAAGGTCATCCCTGCATGTACGTGACATTCGCCTGGCCAAATATGCATATTATTCCTGCCAGTTTGCCTAGCGACATATGACCCTAAGAACATGTCTGGTAGGAAAAGTATCTCCTTATCGACTGGAATTGAATTTGTAATTTCTACCGCATTAGACGAGGTACAGCAATAATCAGACAAGGCTTTAATTTCCGCTGACGTGTTGACATAACTAATAACGACAGCCTCTGGATGCTTTGATTTCCATCTCATAAGTTCATCAGGACTAATAGCGGAAGCTAGGGAACATCCCGCCTGAGTATCCGGTATTAGCACCGTTTTTTCAGGGCATAATATAGCAGCTGTCTCAGCCATAAAGTGGACCCCACAAAATACAATAAGATCTGCGTCAGTACCGGCAGCTGCCCTAGAAAGGGCCAGTGAATCGCCAACAAAATCTGCAATGTCCTGGATTTCTGGGTTCTGGTAGTTATGAGCCAGGATCACGGCGTTCTGCTCTTTCTTTAGTGTTTTTATTCTTGCATCGTAATTTTCCATCTCTAACATTATTATATTTTAAAGGGATTGAACGTCCACGCAATTTAAAGCAGTACAATCCAGGATGGATTTGCAACCTTCTTCCAATCGACAGGCAATTGTTGCCCCTTTAACCTGCTAGTGACCCATTATTACCCGAAAATGACCTGATCAGAATGAGGTCAGTGGTAGATAACCTGTAACTTTCTCAGTATATTATTATAAGAAAATCACGTTTTTTAGCAATAAGTTAATTTTACTGTTAATTTAAGGTGACTACGTAGCTAATTTACAGTTTTTCTCGCTACTTACAAAGGATGCCCGGAAAAGACTAATTTAGAACTATTCAAGACACCTGCTCTTAGTTCTACCTTTTTATTTTAAGTCTACCATTCAATAGGTTTAGAATTTATATAAGTGTATTATATAATGATTAATTAAATGCCAACCCATGGATCGTTAACTAAGGCAGGTAAGGTTAGGGGGCAAACTCCAAAGATTCAAGGTAAGGTTAGAGAGAGTCCCATATCCCGGCTGCGTAACAAGAATAATTATGGTAAGCGGTTCGAAAAAAGAAGGGCTCCTGGTCAAAGGAAACCTGAAAGAGGGCCAAGACGTTAGGGTGCTTTACAGAATAGTACAGTATTAAATTGTTCCTGAAATACTCTTGAAAAAAGTCGGTATAATAGGTTTCGGAACGATAGGGTATCAAATTGCAAGATCAATAGAGAGCGGCTATTTGTCACTAGCACAGTTGAGCTTTATTGTTGATTTGTCTTCCGAGAGATTGGAAGTTGCGAAGAAACTATTTACGAATGAAAAACCAACGATGTTTTCTGATCCGGATTTGCTTTTTGACTCTGAATCGTATAAGAGTACTCAAATTATAGTAGAATCTGCAAGTGGGGCTGCAGTCCGACAGTATGCTAAGCAGATCTTATCTGACGGAAAGTATCTAATCATTTTCAGTGTAGGTGAATTAGTTGATGACACTTTGTTGAAAGAACTTGAATCGGAAGCTGCAAGACATACTGGCGTTATCCACATTCCGACTGGAGCAATCGCTGGTATAGACGCTATAAGGTCGGCCCGAAACAATTTACACGAGATTACGATTACTACAACTAAAAATCCCAAATCGTTGGCGGGAGCCCCCTATTTCGATATCTTCGAGGATATACACTTACATGAGCTCAGGCATAGGACAGTTTTGTATGATGGAGATGTCCTCAAGGCAGTTAGGTTGTTTCCATCAAATGTGAATGTCTTTGCCGCTTTAGCACTTGCATCAGGGAACATCGCCAAAATCAAAGTGAAAATAGTTGCTGATCCGAACATTAAGGTTAACCGACACGAAATAGATGTT
>JARBAV010000056.1 GCA_029237515.1 Nitrososphaerales archaeon | reverse complement strand
TAGGAATTCGACAAGTGTAGACAGTAGGGTCTCTTAAATTGACTTCAAAAAATTAGTCTAAATCATAATGTTCAATTTCACTACGCCCTTTTCTTCATTCTTCTTTAGAGTTATATGCTGGTGTTTTTCATTCCAATGATAGACAAAATCATTAATTGTAGGTTGAAGAAAGCTTTTACATAATTCGCTGTGCTGTTTTGCAGTTTTTCCTATTTTGTTACCAAATTTAATACATTTCCAACACCCAATAAATGGGATCAGATAAACCACCCTATATCCAAGATACCTTGAGGTGTATCCCCATGCCTCCCCCACTATACACATTTCTGGCTTGCGAGTAAGAATATGTAAATCACTCTTATCAAGGTCGGCTTTAAGTTTGTTTGACCAAGTTGGACATATGTCTTCAAATGTTAAGTATTCTGATGATGTTGATGATACCTCTTTCCTAACATTCGCCTTTTGCATTATAGTATAATGAGAGTTATTTCATTTATGTTTATCTATAATATTTTGCATATTGAAACGAAGTTTTATAATTCAACTGATTTATTACGTACAGATCGTTCAGATAACACTCTGGCTCACTTTTTGCGAGAGTTTGGTTTAGATTTTTGTCGTAATAGCACGTCAAAATGAACTTGGCTTGTGTCGCTTTTTGGAATATTGATTTTAATAGTTTCATTTAGTGATTTAACCACAAGCCGATATAGGACTTTAAATTCTAGATTAATTTATAACGAATCGATAACTGTCATATAGAGTTAAGAGGACTGATAAAAGTGAATCAATTCACAGAAAATAAAGTACAGTTCGGACTCACCATTCCCCAAGGATGGGGAGGAGGAGATCTACCATTACAGCAAGAAAACGACCCAGTCAAGCAGTATGAATTCTCAAAATTCATATCAATAACAGCAGATAATATCGGATTTGATTCGATTTATGCTTATGATCATTTAATTCCATATTACAAAAATGATGTAAACAAGAACATTTTTGAATGCCTTACTTTACTATCATCATTAACAGCAATCACAAAAAGAATAAAGATAGGACAGATAGTGACCTGTAATTCATATCGTAATCCCGCACTCTTGGCAAAAATAACCTCCACTTTGGATGTTATTAGTCATGGTAGATCAGAATTGGGAATAGGAGCAGGGTGGTATGGAAGAGACTGCATCCTATGGATATGATTTTCCGCCTCATGTCACCAGAATTGATCAGTTAGATGAAGCATTAACAATAGTCAAAGCAATGTGGAGTAATGAAAGATCACCTTCGTTTGAAGGTGAATACTACAGGATAAAAGATGCAATATGCAATCCAAAGCCAATTCAAAAACCTCATCCTATTATCATGGTTGGAGGCTCTGGTGAAAAATATCTGCTAAAGGTGGCTGCAAAACATGCAGATAGATACAACCTTTTCTTTGGATCGCCTGATGACATGAAAAGAAAAATATCTGTTTTGAAGGAGTACTGTAAGTCTCTTGAAAGTAGTAGAGACGTAGGCCATCACAAAGATATTCAATATTCTGTTGTATTACCTTGTATTATTAGGGATTCAGAAGAAGAAGTGTATCGGATTATCAAACAGTATAAAAGAAACGATAAGACTGTAGATCAATACATCAAAGATCTTGTTAGTGGTATTGCAATAGGAGTTCCTGAAAGAATTGTAAAAGGTATAAATGAATATCTTGAGCTAGGTGTAACGCACTTCATTTTTCAATTCATCGGGTTGGACGAGCAAACACTGAAACTCTTTCATTCTAAGGTAATTAGAAAGGTTTAGTAGAAGCAGTTGTGAGTAATTTCCGCATTTTTTCGAACTATATACCAATGTGAATGTCCAGGTTTCACCTGTAATTCATAGCCATGAATGAGACAATTGATAGTAACAATTACATACATTTGTTGAAAAAGTAATGCAAATACATGATCTCTAATCAATATGATTTTTTTAGTCTTCCAACAATAATATATCCATCATGAAAAAGATATACTTCGCACCTT
>JARBAV010000055.1 GCA_029237515.1 Nitrososphaerales archaeon | reverse complement strand
TTTTTTTGAAACCGCTGACGTGTATGGGAAAGGGAGAAGTGAAAGCCTAATAGGTGAGGCCTTTAAGGGATTGAATCGTGATGAGGTAATCTATTCGACCAAATGGGGTTACGATATTTACGGTGCTGAACAGGTTGGACATAATGAACTTCCGCAAAACCATAATCCATCTTTCATGAATTATGCGCTACAAGAGAGTATCAAGAGACTGCAAACAGATTTCGTAGATGTATATAGCTTACACAACCCTAAGATGAATGCAATTCAGGATAATTCCATATTTGAGACACTCGATAATGCATGCAATGAAGGCAAGATAAGAAGTTATGGAGTAGCATTGGGACCGGCTATAGGATGGAAAGAGGAAGGCATATTGTCAATGGAAAAAAGGGATGTAACTTGTCTTCAGAGCGTCTACAATTTGTTGGAACAGGACCCTGTAAAAGATTTCTTTCAGGTCGCTGAAGCAAATGATGTAGGCCTTTTGGCACGAGTTCCTGATGCGTCCGGTGTGCTAACAGGAAAGGTAAACGTGGATACCGTATTTGATAAGAATGATCACCGAAGTACGCGTAAGAAAGAGTGGATCGTTCAAGCCCTGCAAAAGATAGAGCACATAAAGCCGATTGCTGATTCATATGGTTGGACTGTTACTGAGCTAGCCATAAAATTCATCCTCTCTCAAAACAAGATCACATCGGTCTTGCCAACAGTGGTCAATTTAGAAGAAATCGAATTATTCACAAACATGTCTGATGGAAGGTGCTTGAGGCAGGATGACCTGGAAGCACTTTCACAGATGTATGACAAAGATTTTTACACAACAACCATCAGAGAATAATATCTCCTAGTAGTCAAATTTTTATCTCAATCCTAAAGATGGCCATATTGTAGTTGTGTTTGTCCTTCGTCTTTAAACCTGCTGTTAGTGTGTGAATGAATGGAGCTCACCACAAACAAGGAAGGACGGTAATGTATTCATTCAAAATACTTTACCCTCTGCTTCTTGAATTCACGGGTGCTGAAGAGAATAGAATAGTCTTGAATTTTCACTGCTGAAGACATGGTTTCGGCTATCCTTTCTGCAGCCTTAAGCGTCCTTGCATGTACCATACTAAAAAGGTTAAAAGGCCAGTCAGAAAATACGGGTCTACGGTAACAATGGCTAACCTGGGGAAACTCTGCTAATTTATATCCCACCTCATCAATCTTGTCGTCAGGGACTTTCCATACTACCATACCATTTGCGGAAAAGCCCGCATCTCTATGACGTAGAATGGCAGCAAATCTTCGCATCACACCTAATTGTTCGTATTCCTTTGCTTTTGCAAAGAGCTCATCTGTCGTTATTCCAAGGACTCTGGCAGACTTCTTGAATGGCTCCGAGGTCGTTTCGATGTCTTCTTGTAACACCCGAATAAACTTCTTGTCCAAATCAGTAGCCGTAAACTTTGCTTGACTCACGGTTTTCAATTTTTCAGTAGGTTTTGGATCAGAAAGATCCTGGTTAAGGACATCTAACTTTACACCAATCTTGTAAAGTTTGAGCGTAGGTAATACCCTATACTTTATGACACCGTCTAAGCAAGCCATTCGCTCTAGGTCTCGCTTCATATCACCGAATGGAGGAACTGCCAAAGTGAACCACATATTGTATTCATGGTTCCTTTCGTAGTTATGGCTGACTCCCGGATGCCTGTTTACCTCGTTTGCAACTTGTTCAAGCTTCTCTTGTAATACAGAAAAAGCTACCAGAGTGCTCTTATAGCCTAATCGTCTGGTATCGAAAATCGCATTGATCTGTCTTATTAGACCAATCCTTTTTAATGATCTAATCCTTTCTAGGACTTCATCCTCAGAAATATTGTATCGCTTAGAGATTTCTAAAAATGGCCTATCCACTAAAGGAAACTGCCATTGGATTTCGTTCAGTAGTTGTTTATCCAATGAATCGATAGTTTGCAATTGCATCGGGTCGTCACAATTTACAGATTAGACTGCATTATTAAATGCTCCTCAATCTGTCACATTTCTTAGTGTGTAACCATGCATGCATCTGATGCATTGCTCCTAAACCCCATCAGGATGATTTTTAAATCAGGAGTCTCATCTAGTGGGGGGGATAGAAGGACTGATGACTTGGTTTAGGGATCCTTATGGTCATATAATTGAATCGAAAAATAAAACACATAGGCTAGTATATTGTTTGTTGTGCCAAAAATTGGCAAGTAAATCAGATTGTATAAAATTAAGAGTTAGTAATAGGAGTGGAAAGTTATACGAGATTAGATCCTACAAATACACGAAGATACCCAGAACGAATCGTCCTTGCAAAGAAGAGACTACCGAACTGCTGACCAATTCAACAAGTGAGATTCAGAGAGTGATTGAGGAAACCAATTAGGTTTCTGCATGCATTGTTGCTTATGCCATTCAGTTAGTGCCGTCATACCCAGATCTGGTATACAAGAGAGTCATTTCAGTCAAGATCTTTTTTTATGATGGGTGTTACTGAATGTCGTGACTGTGGGAACAACTTATTTTAGATATGCTGGGACCTCCATACCCGAGACCGAAATCATATATCATATCATTTCAAGCATATTTGGTTCTGTCGAAGAAGAAAAAATTGCTACAAATGACGGCCCAATCCATACGATAATAGAAATTCGTTTCCCCGTTCTCTATGGCGACGATTTCTTTACTCTATTTGGTGCTGATAGATGGTTCAAG
>JARBAV010000007.1 GCA_029237515.1 Nitrososphaerales archaeon | reverse complement strand
TTAAGACTAAGACTCAGTCTCCAGATTGGGTTGAATTTTTTAATCGAGAAACGACCTTATCATTACACGCAATAAAGAAGGGTAAAGGCGGCAGTAATGTCAACAGTAAGGACACAAAATTGGGAACAGGAACTTTAGTTGGGTTTATGGTAAGCGATATTGACTCTACGGTGCAATTTCTTAAAGAAAACAATGTTAGGTTCTTCAAGGAGCCCAGGGAAGAACCTTTTGGCAAACATACAATAGTGGAAGATCCCGATGGTCATTTGATCTCGATTGCTCAGCTTAAGAGGAGCACATCAGCAGCATCGGAGGCAGAAGAATTCGATTTGTTAGGGTTGCTCGGAGCAGAATAGGTAAAATATAAGAAGGTTTAAAGTATTTTCACCCTATTCTAAAGTTCAGGCCCACATCTAGTCAACAAGTCTTATTAGATGCATCTTTGTTCTATTGCATGATGGATTACAAATCTATTCACGAAAAAATAATGAATCTAGATCCGAGAATTAGGTTGGTCACCATATGTGACCTGAACGGAAAAATCATGCACTCCGATCATCGACAAGGAGTCGAGAACCTGCTGTCTCCAGATGAAAGTAAAAAATCCTTGGAATTGGCTGTTAACGCTTGGAAGACCAGGAGCACACTTCAGTCCAAGATAGGAAAAGGTAAATACGTTCTGGCTGAATACGAGAAGATCAAAAGAATAACAATGCCATTGGATGAAGAGCATATTCTTTATATAACCACAGAGGTGGATGCGGATCATTCAAAAATAATTGATAGCGCGAGAAGAGAGGCAAAATAGATCTCGCGTCCATGCTTTTTTCAAATTAGAGAATAACAGAAAAAATCTCCTAGTTCAAGTATTTTTGTATCGCAAAAGTCCCCAAATTTCGCCATTTACCTAAATATGATGGATTTCTTTATGAAAGAATAGAGGTAGATAGTATAAAGTGGGGTTTGGGTCTTTTTTTAAGAAGAAGAAAAAAGAGGTAGAGAAAGGTGTAAATGATGTTGAGAACATGATTAAGAATGAAATCCAGCCTGAGAATGAACTTGAAAAAATGGATCAGACGTTCACATCAGAAAAGGCAGAACTGGAAAATGCGAATAAGGGTCCTGATAAGACTAGTCAATTGCAAACTAGAGAGGATATTCATTCCGAAAACGGCCCATCTTCAAAGCCCGATTCCGCAGTTTCTCGATCAACATTTAATGAGGTTACCGTGAATATCGATTCTGAGCTCTTGCGGAAGGCCCAGGCCAAAGGAATTGATTTGTCCAGTACTTTGGAGCAACAGCTCAAAAGAATGGTGGCTGGCGCTTAAATTTCCTCGGTCTTCACCCAAGTACATAGAGTTCCATCCTGGGAATTCCATGGCTTTAACTTGCTAGGTGAGATTTATATTGAAAGCTGTTGTCGCTAGAATTATGCCTCATGTTATTTGCTCTTATCACCCATAGATCTTACTGATTTGTTTAGTTGCTGCCTAAACAACCAACCTACGAGAGGATTTAGCAAATATGGAAAAGTTTGTTTTAGCCATACTCCTGCACGAACATAAAAGGGAACAATAATCTCTAGGCGACTTGAGCAAGATGCCTTAAGGATCGCTTTTGAAACGGCCCGAGACTCCAGGAAGAAGCCAGAATAATTTGGCTTCCTTGGGCCAAATGAGTAATGATTGAAAAAGTTTGTTTTTACGCCAATTGGGCTTACTACTGTAATCCCAACGCCCGTACCATGTAGTTCATGATACAGCGATTCAGAAAATCCTAATATAGCGTACTTTGAAGCGCAATAACCAGCCATTCCTGCAACTCCGAAACTTCCTGCGACGGATGCAACATTCACTATGTGACCAGAATGCCTACTTAGCATAGGGGCGAGAAAGGCCTTGGTACAATATGCAGTTCCCAGATAGTTGGTTCGCATGACTAGTTCCACATCTTCTACAGTTTGGTCTTCTAATTTGCCATAGATGCCGATCCCTGCGTTATTTACCAAAATATCAACGTACCCGAACCTATCAATGACTTTTTGAAATAGTTCTGAGACTTCCTTCTTGTTTGACACATCACAGCAATAATGAACAACTTTGGTTTGTCCTGCCCATCTGTCTTCTTTAATAATCCTCTCCAATTCGGCTAGCTTTGAATCTGTACGCGCAACGAGTATCAATACCATCGCCCTTGCTGAAGCAAAATCTAAAGCAGTTTGTCTACCAATACCATCAGATGCACCCGTAATGAGGACTATTTTCCTCTTGAACTTATCATAATTGGATTTCATTACAGCCTCATAAAGCCATGCTCCAAGGTTAAAAATTAATCATTCGTCCCTTGTCGAACTTGGGCCTTGTCAAAGAAAGTGTATATTGAACTACGCAACAATGGATTTATTCAAAAAAGAAGCACTTTGACTCTAGATACGCTTAAGGATTAACCTTTGGATTTCAATATGATCAAAAGGTACGACGTGAAGAGTTATAAGCAGTACGAGACCAGCCTATTAAGAATACTTTATGTCCTTGCATCAGACAATTATTCCACCGTGGCAGCATTTGATATCTCAGGTAATAATCCCCTGAATCAAGTCGTTCAACCAGGCTCTAGACGAGTCTACATTCTGCACTTAGTCCAGCAAGAGATGATATTAACTATTGTAAATGGTCCTGCTAGTACGAATATGGCTGTAGATTCGTTTCATTAGTTACGTTGAGGTAGATGTACTTTCCGTCATATTCCTTTATACAAGAAATCGGAATGATGTATTCATTAAGCAATCTAGATCTTCCAAATTCTATGATTACGATGTTGTCCCTGTATGTACAGATCACATTCCCGCACTGCATTCCATCGCTTGTCTTCGCGAGAATACCTAACTCAGATATCGACTTCCAACTTGCACTCAACTCTGACGTACGCGGAATTCCGCCGGCCTTTGTCAAGTGAGTTTTATTTTGGGAATGGTTTTTGTCTTGCAAGGGTTGTGACGCCAAGGTCCCGTCCTCGTTTTCGGCCATAGAATATTATGTGCTTTGACAATAATATTTCCTATATACCCTTTGTAGATTAAAAAAATCGGATCATTTGTCAAATTATTCTTCGCAGATTCCGATCCTTTGAGCGCATCAATTACGTCTGCGTAAATTGAACGAGGGAATCGCTATTATCGAAGGTAGTATTGAACATAAGATCACAATGAAAAATCGTGAGGAACATTTTATCATAAATATAGAATTGGTCGTGATAGCTCCTTACTCCGAGAGCGTTAGTACATTATGGCAATTCAAGTTGGTATCAATTTTTCAACTTGCCATGATTATAGATCGTTGTCATACTCACTAACAATATTTCTTGAAAAATCTGCAAACCTAATTATTTTATCAATAATTTGGGGGAACAGAATTTACTGTCAACAAATACCCTCCAACGCGAAATCATTGTAAGAGCAGATAAGCGCGGGATAGATAAACCTCTTTACTGCCTTACAAATAGTGACTGAACCGACGGATAGCATAGTAGGTAAGAGGATTGTGTCAATCATAATTTGGAATAATTATTGTTATGCACTTTGAAGATATTAATTAACAAACAAGTGTTAAAGGCAATGATAAAGGAAGAAAAAGAAAATAATGGGACTCAATTTTGTAGTGGAATACCTGAAAATGCCATTGGAGTTCGCAGTTGATTTGAGAAAGAGGCAAGATAGGAGTAATCAAGCTCAGGAAAAATTGTCACAAGGGTATCAAGCTATTGGGTCTGAAACTTTTCAGTTTTATGAAGACTCAACTAAAAACAACGGTACTATTCCCCTATCACCAACCCTTACAGAATATATAGAAAGGCGATTCATACCAGCCTTGTACTGGTATCAAAACGGAGCCAGATCTAATTCAATGAAATTCAACATCTGGAAAATTGTAATAATATCATCTGCCTTGTTTATAGCAGTTCTAAACGCACTAACTCTGGGATTGACCAATCAGAGTGTCAATAACCCACATGTAATTCTTGCATCGACCGTCGCAGCTATACTCATATTGACATCGTTTGCCTATCTTCAAGCTTCAAAGATTCACGAAAGTAAGATCCACTTCATGCATGTGAAACAGAGATTAGAGAGGGAGTATCAACTTTTTATGTTAAGGGCTAAACACTATGCTAAAAGAGAAGGAATTAATGATAGCTATTCAAGCCAATTATTTGTTGAAAATATTGAAAGCATATTATCAAATGAGTAGGTTTTGTTATCAAAACACATGGAATACTTCATGATAGGACATTAAATTCAATAGTACAGGCTAAATTCTCTATCCTAAGCCCCCCCTTCTAACTTTGACAGGTAGAATTCTAGTAAAGGGCAGCCTTCGGAAACTGGCTCGAGGTCTTAAGAACTATCGTTGGACGTGAGATTATGCTCTTCTACCTTTTTTGTTACAATTTGGACCCTATCTTCCAATGTGTGCGTTTTGTCTAGCCTTTGATCTATTCGTATTGTAGAGATGATGCGAGACACACCGACTTCTCTTACTGCTTCGTGTGCAGCCTCTATAGCGTCCAAAATTGTTTTCAAATTTGGTGCCTCTACTTGTGTTCCCATTCCAGTGAGAGTAACCTTCAGCCCTTTTGTCTTCTTAATAGCCATAAATGCAACAGCGATTTCGTCACTCATGCTTACTTTGCCCTTTGCCAAGGGGACTAGACTAATCTCCGCAACGACTACTCTACTGGTAGGCTCAAGATTCGACATAATTTGAATTGATGTCTGTCATCTTTTATTCATTCCCATTTCGAAGCGCTGAACTCAAAACATTCTCGTCCCGCATCGACATTAAGCAGCTATCTGTCAATCTCAAAATCGATCCAGTCCTGCGATAATCTCGTCACCGAAATAGTTAGCTCTACTAAGAAGAGCATTCGAAGAAATAAATTGGACTATGAATAGTCTCATAGCCGCATTGCTTCTGAAACCTAAGAATTTGCCTATCTCGATAATACTAATAGGAGGCATTATCATTGGATTTGGCCTTGTCTTCATTGCTCAAAGTAGCAGTCTCCTAGGTCCCTCCTCTTCCTTCATGTACCAGAACCCGGACTGGACCATATATGGATCAGAAGTCGTCATAATAGGTATCATTGTGTGTTCAATTGGTTTGTTGATGAAATATGTTTTGAGGCTACAGATATGAAGAGAATTTGTATTCAATAATGTTGAGTATCATTTGACCCTGGTCATAACCTTGCTTACTAAATATTCATATGACGTTCTTAGAGTTTATGTTTGTGTTGACTTACCGAACCGTGGAAAACTGAAATCTCAAAATTATCAAACCCATTATTTGCAAGAATAATATCCTGGCGAATAACAGAGCGATATGGATTCAAAATGGAGCATATGGATCAAAGTAGGATTCGATAGAATTCTGAATCTGATCGTTTGCTTATGGCGAATATTATAAACAAAAGAAGTAGGTAAATGATAAGTTCGGGCGAGATTTCAGGAGTTGAATAACCACGATTTGATTGAATTTTGGCCCCCAAGTGAATTATTAATGATGGGAGGAGGAATTTCCATACCCGGCCCTGGGATTCGACGGCCGAAATTAAGAAATTATAAGAATAAGTTATTCCATAATTATATTGAGAATTTGTCGTCATATGAATTAAGAGAGATCAGGTCCGTTTTTCGCGGATTGCAAACTCTATATGAAACGTATTTGCCCAAAGTAGACCCACTTCTTATTCATGATTTGCTTGTTCGCGAGCAAGAAAAATCAGAACATGCCCCATTCTATATGGTTGAAATCTTTACAAAAGATGGGACGGATTCAGATGTAATGAAAGATAAAATATATCAGAACACGGGAATGGTTCCATCCATCTACGATAAAGGCACTCACTATGTAACCAATCAACGATTGAGCTTAGAAAAACTGAAAGAGATAAGTAATGATGAAAATGTTTTAGAAGTTACTGGAGACTATACAGGAACTCTTACTGGCAGGGGAGCATCACATGAGCACAAGCATTAGCCAAAATGAGGATTATTTATTTTGACATTAGTAACTAGCATTGCACTAACGGAAA
This sequence comes from Nitrososphaerales archaeon, assembly GCA_029237515.1. GTDB lineage: Archaea > Thermoproteota > Nitrososphaeria > Nitrososphaerales > Nitrososphaeraceae > TH5896. The sequence continues at coordinate 2,118 of JARBAV010000007.1, read as the reverse complement.
AGCCAATCTTCACCTGACACCTAGAAAGTGCTTCAGAATAAGGTTTTCTTTCACCAATATGCGAGACATTGAAGTCCATCCCATTAATAGTATCCTATTAATAGTATCTTTTTCGACTAGCTAATACGTGCGACAAATCAAATGACATGGGATCGCTTTACAATTTCAAATACAATCCTCAGGAAAACAAGGAAAGGAGTCCAGGTATTATTCTTGGTTCAAGGATTTTTACAAGTGTCAGTTCCGGATCTATTCAAGGAAGTAATGACTTCGGTCAATGAATCGTCCCTCTTTCGATGCATCCGATTAACAAGAGTTAGATACCGGAATGTCCTAAACAACCCTTGATGTGGTTTCCCCTTCTAGCAGGTAACAAAGCCAAAGTGCACTGTGCAGTCTGCAATAAGGAGCTAACAAAATTCAGGTACAAACCGGCTAACGAATGGGATATTCAAGGTATGCTCTGCGGAGATTGTCACGTCATGAAATCCCTGGAACATTCGGGAAGGACTAAAAGCGGTGAAAGCAAGAGAGGGCAAGAGACTATCGACGCTAAGATAGAAATATCCACAGAGTGTGGATTGTGCAATGCTGAAATTGGTTCAGCCTCGGAATCATTTAAACCTAAATGGCAGTGGAATATGGACACAAACCTAATCCTCTGCAAGCGCTGTTATTCCATGAAGAGCAAAGAATACGAAAAAAGAATCAACTATTGTGGAATTTGCGGTAACAAAATGCCCTTCTTTCGGTACAATCCTAAGCCTAAGTGGAAGATCGAAGGTCAGCTCTGCAGGAAGTGCTGGGACGATTCCAACAATCGCTGGAAGAGCCGAGGTTAGTGCATAAAAATTGACGAAAAAGTACCGGGAAGGATTAATTATTGCATATTAGACACTGAAATTCTGACCTCCAATAATTTAAGTCTCCGGGGAATTAAGATTTTAATTCGTTCCTTTATCTTGTAATACCCCTCAATTCAAACCAATCCTAAGGTTCTGTCTTTGTTTGAGTACCGTAGCAACATCTAATAAAAATTAATAGTTCAAAAAAAATGGGAAACTGGGAGAGAAATCTTTGCTGAGCAAGTGCTTTATACTGGTATTAGGATACATCAACAACATGAATAGTAATAAGGCAGGACCAGATATTTGCTAAGCTAAACACGCTACTAACTGAGTAAGCGTAGTTGCATTCAACGTATAGGAACAATACAGTTCTTATCAAATCATCATCATGAGTTCCATTAAATGTGAGCAAAGAAACTGAAATTCAATATGAAAGGGTCACAGGTATGATGTCATCATTATTTATAAAAAAGATCGGGTAGTAGAATCCTTGTTTAGGTCTTACCTAGTAGAATGTTAATCGCTCTTTTAAACTCCTCAATTTGCATCGGCGGCACGTTTGCTAGTCGGAGATTCTGTTCCACATGTTCTGGTTTTTTTTGACCTATTAGAGGAGCAATCACCGAAGGAGTCGAACGTATCACCTGTACTATCTTTGCAACAGGATCGGTCAATTCTTCACTATAATCAGGAATATTAGCACGAAGGAGCCTACCTTGAAAAAGGGGAATGCTAGTAAATACTCCAATTTCAAGCTTAGATGCAGCTTCTAGAATTGAAAGATTCCTTTCGTTTCCTACGGTCTGGTTTTTCAAAAGCAATGGTTCGCTGTATGCCAAGTTGTAAGGCAGTTGTATAAATCGAAAGGCATGATTATTTGAACCGCCTCCACTGACATCTTGCGCCAGCTTCACAACTTCTTCAAGAGATAAGTATTCACTGCTATCAGGAGGCACTCTAAAGCAAGTCCAAGTGGCCATTCCATAGTAACGTATCTTATTTCTGTTCCTATACCTCTCATAAACCTGAAAAACTTTTCTGAGCATGTCCATAAATTCGTCCCTGGTAACATCCTGATGCCAACTCTCAAAAGAATTATGTACATAGACCAAATCAATTGTGCTCAACCTCAAATTGGATAACGATCTATCTATGCACCTTTCTATGTATGTAGGATTCATTACATTGTATCCACTACTTATATCACTAGAACTAATAAGCCCAGGAGTGATGTACATCTTTTGCATGTATTCCATCATTCCTATAGACG
>JARBAV010000006.1 GCA_029237515.1 Nitrososphaerales archaeon | reverse complement strand
TTTCGACGAATTCATAGGGAAGACAAAAAAGATATCATCAATAATTGAATCTAGATTCTCGATTATAAATCAGACATATGATGAATATTCAGAAGTAGCCCAGTCGAACCTTGGATATAACATATCCCCTGTCTCAGCTTATATGATCGATGAGAATTTCAAACGCGATGCCCTCGTTGAGTTTGTAAAATCCTTAGGCGAGAGGGCAAAGATTCCTTTTCGCAAAGCTTTGCTGGATGCGAGTAAGGAACTGTTGAACAGGGATCCTGAATATTACGACGATTTTTATTTTTTCAGAAATCGAATTTATTCGGATATCGAAGAAGCTTTTTCGTACTTGGATCCTGTAGAAAAGGTTAAGAGGACACTGAAATTGATGAATTTTGATCTATCTAATATTCAATTTGATACCGAAAACAGGAAAGATAAATACCCATCGCCTATCTGCTTCTTCGTAGAGATTCCTTTTGACGTACGTGTGCTCTACAAGAGGGAAAGTCCTTACTTCGATTTTCAGGGCTGCTTGCACGAAACAGGACATGCGATCCATGCCTCCTCAATTAATATTAGCTGCAGTTACTCTGAGAAGTATCGAATTTCTATGGGTATTGCCGAGATATTTTCCATGTTTCTTGAGAGGCTATCTAGAAATCCTTCTTATCTCAACTCTCTTCGATCTGAGACCAAAAGTGACATCCAAATTGACCGGATAATCGCCAAGAACAATTTCATGGATCTCTACTTCATAACATTCTATACTGTGAATAGTTTAATGAAGATCGAATATTGGGAAAAGAGCCTTGATAATGACGGGGCCTCTGACCTTTATTCTAAACTAATGCGGAATTATTTGGGAGTTGATATGCCTGGGGAATATTGGCTCCTGCACCATATTTTACCTGAAGCGATAATGTATATCCCAAGTTACCTTATAGCTGCTGTAAGAGCTTTCGAGCTCGAGAGGTACGTAATTGACAAGTTCGGAGAGACGTGGTGGAAGGAGAAGGATGCTGGAGAGGAGATCAGAAAAATAATGAACCCAGGAGCGAAATTAGATATGTCAATATTCTCCCGCCTAGATACCGGTAGTTATCTGAAAGACTTGTGTACTTTCCAATGAATCAGAAAGAACAATAGAATTGGGTCGAGGTAGCAAGTACTTTTTCAGAATCCTAACTCAGGTTGGCTGTGGGTTTTTCTGGATAGGAACTTGTTCCAATTCAGCCAGCGCTTGTGTAAGCTGGTCAGCAGTTTGATTACCATATATCAATAGGATTCTGTCGTCATCTTTTAGTATATAATCACCTAACAATGAGGGAGACTCTAACTCTTTTCCGTCAACAAAGGCTCTCAATTTTTCCGTCCCATTTGTGCAATATTCTTGTTGTTGTTCCTGTGGCTGACCCTGCTGGTCAGTGGTTCCCTCGGTAATCGAGAAGCAGCTATCCTCTAGATTCATGTTTTCACTCCTTAGAAATTCGCCAAAGGGTACTCTATCAGTATGTCGATGTAAAGTAAATCCATCTCCTCCTTCAACGTGGATAAGTCTCGACTTGACCTGATATTGAGGTTGACTAAAATCGATAGGTGTACCATTTACGTTAATGATAAAAGCAGCATGTTCATGTGCAGAACCAACGGTACCGAATTTATTAAGTTCTGACGAATATCTGGTACCTGTAATAGCCAGAACTGCTATCACTGCTGCTATAATGGGTATTATTATCAATAGATATTTTTGACGCTTCTTTTTTGAAGCATCTAGATAGCTGCCGCTTTTCTTCTTATTTTTACCCTTAGCGCTCCCACTACTGTTGGAACTGCTTTTTTTCTTCCCAAACAAACTAGATACGACTTACATTATTGTAGCTGTGGGGTATATGTACCTATGGAATAAAAAACTTTGCTAATCAGTTGCAAATCTAAAGTTGATCAACGAATAGTTTAAAGTACTCTCTTGTTGTACCGACCAACAGATATTCATGTATCCCTTCTATTTCACTTCGCGCAAGTTATTGATTCTCTCCTGTGCTACAAGAACATGGCAATTATCCTTGAGCCTGTGACACATTCCAGTATAATCACTGATCTTCAATAAAAGTTAGAATTTAATACAAATTGATCAAGGATGCAACATCTCACTCTCGATGTATTGATCATCATTAGGATACATGATCCCACAATATGGTAACCATTAGCAAATAATAATCAATTAATCTTATCCCGAGGAAACATATCCATTAATTTTGTATTGTCACTAGATACCTCTTATCAAGAAGTATACATAAGATTAGAAATAATGAGGAATATTGCCTAGTTAGTGTTTAGGACCAAGAAACATTGTATGCTTGAGAGCCATTTGGCAATTAGATCCAAAATAGAACTAGGTTATGACAAGAGGCAGCTCATTGAATCCGAGTATGTCACTTCGCCTACCCCACAAACCAAGAATCCAGCGTCATTTTATATACCTCTATGAGTAATAGAGAGTATGAGTGATAATCTTGATCCAAAATAGTTTCCCCATGAAAGAATGGCATATTCAGCATATGGAGAAAACCATTATCAAGTACATAAAAGGTCTCCCTGAGAATGCAACTGCATGGGAAAAGAGGCAGCACAGGAGATATGGCGGAATAACAAGAGTTTGCAGGCAGATAAATTACGATATCAAGCATGGCGTAACTAATGAACAGGTGCTTGAACTACTAGAAGCCATAAAATCTGATTCATTATATCTCGATCTGAGAAATGATGTGGATTGTATGGATAGATTGGCCGAGATTGAGAGTCTGTTTGATCACACGACTCAGACCGTTGCAAGTCCTAGATTTTTAGTAGAGTAACATTCCAAGTGCAATTGAAACGCTTAGAGCGGGAAAAATAAATTCGCATCTTTGCCGTCGAAGGATTCTGCTTGGAAATGATAGGTCATTTGGTTTGCAGATGTTCATAATAGTTCTCCTATTCAATTTCATTCCAAAAATTGGTAACCTGTTTAGGTAATAAAAATTAGCAACAATTTTCTCTTGGGCAGAATGTGACAGCAATGGCTGTCGGAAATTTTAGTTAAGATTGAGTACATGCATGATAACTTGTTGCTTATGGAATTCATCAAGAACAATCGAGAAAGAGTTACATATACTTATAGTTTTAGGCTTCTATCTATCCCGCTGTCCAACTTCATTGAATTGTCCGTTTAATCTTGAAGGTGATTGGGATCGATCGATCCTACTTGAAGACGACGGACTAAACATTCACTATCGAAATTAAAATAATGAATCAGCAGAATCATCTCGACAATTAAATGCAAATACTGTAAAAACAGTTGCTAGTTCTTCAACCTAGAAACAGAATGGATTTAGTGACCATGACCTTCCAGCATCTGAAATATGTGCATAATACCGGGAAACAACGAATCAAGCGATTCTTTGACAGCCCTTTCACTACCAGGAAGGTTGACAATCACGGTACCTCCTCTCACTCCCCCAGTACCTCTCGACAGCATTGATAACGGAGTCCTCTTTTGACCGTACGCCCTCAACGTCTCACTTATTCCACTCACTTGTTTTTCAATCACATTGGTAGTCGCTTCGGGCGTCACGTCTCGCGGACCAACTCCAGTACCCCCGCTTGTGAGCACGATATCGACTCCCAATTTATCGCACAGTCTGACGAGCTCAACCTCAATAACCTTTTGTTCATCTGCTATTATTTTGTACTCCTCTACTTCTACTCCGTATGTTGCGAGTCTCTCTAGAATAGCCTTCCCTGATTTATCTTCTTTTTGAGTTCTTGAGTCGCTCATTACCAATACAGCAGCTCGAAGCTTCCTGTCATAAGTTTGGAGAAATGAATTCAATCCGCCAGTTTTTTCCAGGAGTTTGATAGATTCAACTTCTAAATTATCGTCTATAGGTTTTAACATATCATAGATGGTCAGGGCTGCTATGCAAGCACCCGTGAGTGCCTCCATCTCGACACCAGTCTTATTAACGTTTTTCACAGTGACTATAATTTTGATCCTCCCTTCGGCTGTCATATCAAACTTAACGGCGATATGATCAATAGATATTGGATGGCAATAGGGTAATAAATCCCAGGTCCGTTTAGCTGCCATATTAGCTGAAATTCTTGCCGCATCAAATATATTCCCTTTAGGGACTTTTCCGTTATTTACAAGTGTTACTGTGAATGGAGATATTTTAACCACGGCTTGAGCTACAGCCATCCTAGAGGTATCTGGCTTATTACTTATATCATACATCCCACCATTGGTCATTTCCAATTTTTCCCAAAAGTCATTTCTTTGTCGGGAGTATAAGTGTACCTCCTAGCCATTTTTTACCTTGGTTAGTTCTTTCCATCTTCCAAATGGGTACTCTAGTCTTTACGTTATCTATAACGTATCTACAACAATCAAAAGCTTCTTTTCTGTGCTTTGATGAGACGATTATGACCACACTTACTTCGCCTACATTCAATGTTCCTACTCGATGTAAAACTGTAATCTTCTCCATCTTCCATTTCTGTTTAGCCTCACTTTCAATAT
>JARBAV010000511.1 GCA_029237515.1 Nitrososphaerales archaeon | reverse complement strand
TTAACAATCTGCCACATCAGAAATAATTAGCTTCGTACTTTATGGAAGACTTGTTTCTTGTGGGCTAGACGGACGGGAGGGCTAAAAAAAAATCTAAGTCTTGATTGACTCTAGTACGGTAATAGCTTCATCTGCTATTGTAGCCCTGGTCGGAGTCAATATAATAAAATAATTCTTGTCAGCTCGTTCCACAGAACTTACTTGCTTGTATTTCTTTGTTGAGACATCGAATTCTAACATTCCAGGATCTAAATTTCCTTTAGTATAAACCATCATTAAAACTTCGCCTGAAATAGGACTTAAAGGAACTATAGAGAAAATGTATCCTTTGTACGAACTTACTGGCAAAATCTGTTTCATGTATGGGGCTACTGATACCAAGTACATGAACACTTCTTCAACGGAAGTGAATTCCTCGAATTCAAATTTCATGTCGTTGTTCTAAGCATATACGGATATAAAGGCTTTAGTGAAAGTATCTGTCTATCCGTATGACTCGAATTTAACGTCATAACTGCCATCTTTTCTCTTCTGACGTTCGGTAACAAAACCTTTAGGTACTAGATAATCTAGTGCACCATCAACGGTACCCTGCCAGCCACAGACGTAAAAACATGTATTGTCGGGAGTTATTTTCTCACCCACTAATTCCTCCAATGGAGACTTGTCCGTTCCCGCTTTTGGTCTTAAAAATGATTCCACCCTACCTTTCTGCCCGCTCCATGTTCTATTGAACCATTCCTGAGGCCGGCTGATACTGGCTCTATATCGGAAATTCCACTTATCCCTGCCACCCTCGATACTTTCATCTTCGAGTTCGGTTAAGAGTTCTCTGTAACTCAATTCGTCTACATAACTAGCGCCATGAAGGACCACGATTTCCCTCTTACTATTAGTGGACTTTAGATGCAGTGAATAGGCTATAAATGGGGCCAACCCTGTCCCTCCACCAATTAGCACCATTCTCCTTTGATCAGGAGTCCCATCTGACTTCGTTTGATTGATCGTGAATATACCAGTGGGCTTCACCCAACTAATTTCATCTTCTTCCTTTATATTGAAGATTTCAGTCGTGAGCCTTCCGGGGACTGGCTTTCGTACCCAGCGAATGAGCAGTTCAAAATGTCTTTTCTGCTCTGGCGGTGAAGCTATTGAATACGCCCTGCGGATCACTTTACCTTCTCGAGGTATATGTGTCCCAATAGTAAGGAACTGACCTGCCTTGAAGTCAGGTACTTGACCGTCATTTGGAGTGATTCGTAAGATCAACAGATCTTCCTTCAAGACTCGAAGGTACGAAATTCTTCCTTTGTTATCAACTACCATGTATTCCTGAAGTTTGGGTATTGTAAATAAACATTGTCCTAAGATATCCAAAAGAAGTGCCACTTTAACGATAGTTCACAAAACTTGAAATCAAATTCGCGTTTGACGTTCATTCTACATTAATATAGCTTACTCGAGTAATCAATTATTGTTATTGTTTTCAAGTTGTGCTGAGCTTCTAGTTAATGAGGTAGAAGATGTTGATTAAGTTTGGTAATAACGCGACAGCAGATATTTCGCCTGACATACAAGAACTTGCAAATCTCATCAATGATCAAAGCTCTGAGCAAAAGAAACTCGTAATCCAATTCAAATCTGCAATGAACAGATTTGCCTCAGAAAGATCGTTGGAATCTTGCCTTGATGCCTTGAATGTTTGTATGCAACTTACAAATACCCGCCGACGCCTCCTGGAATCTTATCAACAATATTCAAGACTTTTGGAAAGCGAGATTACAAGAATTAGCAAGGACTCCAAGCGAGGGATATAGATGGATTCCGTTGAGTCATCATTAGAACTCTTTTTTCAGGTAAGCTTCCTAATTTACAGCAGACTTTGCATCGAGGAATTTTTTAAGATCACCTATGCTAATTCTTTCCTGCTCCATCGAGTCTCTATACCTAACAGTTACCGTATCATCCACTAGCGTCTGCTGGTCGATAGTAAGTGCAAACGGAACTCCAATTTCTTCTAGTCGTCTATAGCGTCTACCGATCGAACCTGACTCATCATAGACAGAATCGAAATCTTTCCTTAGTAGAGAGTGAATTGTCCTAGACTTCTCGACCATATTGGGTTTTGACATAAGAGGAAGTACTCCAAACAAAATGGGAGCAAGGTAAGGATTCAGTCTCAAGACGACCCGATCGTCATGTCTAAAATCTTCATGATAGGAATGTTCTAGGATACTGTATAGACTTCTATCAATTCCCATTGACAGTTCGAAAATATGAGGCAAGACCTTCGTCTGATCGTTCGGCTCGACAACCTCAAAGTTATGATTACTAGTCGAAGAATGACCTTTTAAGTCATAATCGGCCCTGTAATTACAAGCTACTAGCTCCAGCCAACCGATGCTGGTTTCTACCTCGAAATCAAATGCAAGATGAGAATAGAATGCCTTCTCGTCATCAGCTAATCTTCTAAATCTAGTTCTTTTCATATCGATTCCCGTCCTGCTATAGAAATCTGCTAATAGCGCTAGGTAGTAAGCAATCAGCTTATTTGGTAGTAAACCTTGCTTCAAACATTCGACGGCAGTAATGTCTCGATGAAATTTGTTGTCAACCAAATTAAGGGTAATATCTCTGACTTCGTCAAATTTGGGCACCTCATTTAGCCGGTCAGGATTGCAAAAAACCTCAATTTCAGCTTGATAAAATTCCCGGAGTCTCAAAAGGCTTTGTCTTGGTGCGATTTCGTTCCTAAAGCTCTTGCCAATCTGAGCAATCCCTAATGGCAGCCTGCCTCTCATTGTCTTGAATACCCTTGCGAAATCAACAAAAATTGTTTGGCACGTTTCAGGTCTCAAATACGCTACGTCATTTGAAGACCCGATACCGACCTCGAACATCATATTGAATCTAGTTACTGGCTTAAATTCGCCTTTGCAATTTTGGCATTGAAGATGATTTTCGCTTATCATTGAATTCAGTACTGCCTCAGAAGCACCCTCTGGAATAAGTTTCCCCAATTTTTCAGAGAGGTATCTGTCTGCCCTAAATATTGAACCACAGTTTTTGCATTCCGCGAGTGGATCACTAAAGTTTCGCAAATGCCCAGAGGCTTCGAAAACGCTCCTGCTCATTATTTGTGATCCATCGATTTCTATCATGCCGTCTCGCCGTATTAGCTCTCTTCTCCATAACGCTATGAATTTGTTCTTCATATTAACTCCTACAGGACCGTACTCCCAGAACCCTGCGGGTGCGTCTGGGTAGATCTCGCAACTAGGAAAGTAGAATCCACGTTCAAGTGCAAGTTTCATAATTTGGTCGTAACTAGTCATAGTATTGCTGGACACAAGCACATTTAGGTTTTAAATTTGTTGGTAGATGATCGTAGATTATTAAAAAGGTTTTCCGCAATTGGGTACCTGTCTCCATCTATATTTCAATCCTACCTATTTTTTAGACTAGAAGATACTTTTATGCATATGTCATGAGGGAGATCCTAAATTATAATCCGTCTTTTGAATGGATATTGACATATTCCCTACAATGCAGGCGGGTTAACCAGAATGAACTAATTCTCTGCAGCGTCTAAACGTCGAATCCGGAATGTTTTAATAATCGACTAAATATTTGGACCGCTGTTATTTTATAACCGAAAGCGCAATAATAGAGAGCAACTATGGACATTCGACTCGGAAATGCCGACTTGGCCAGGTATCCTTTCCTTAATGAGGCAGCCGAGTATATGAGTCAAACTTACTTCAATCTTGATGATCTCAATCTACCAGAGCTTCAACACATAGTAGAAAGAGCATCAAACAGGATAAGAAATGAAATAATCCATGGCAAGCCAGATTACGCTCTAGAAAGACATGAAGTCGAGATATTGACATTTCTTGTCGGAATTCTAATCATTAAAGCAATAAATTCCGACAATCTAACCAAAAAACATTCCCTGTGTGAAGCGCTAAGAGCCGAAAAATTTCTAGTCCAAGACTTAAAGACGCAGGGAGAACTTGCCAACAAGAAACTTTTGGTTTTTAAGGTTTTTAAAGAGCTGTTAAAAATGGACGTACTCCCAAGTCTGAAATATCAATTAATGTTTGAAGTGAAGGTGACAGATTATCTAAAAAGATCTCATCTGTTTCACGAGCAAGAATGGAAGCTTATCAACCGACTCGTGCACGACGGCCGAGTGTTTCTCGATCCTGACGAAACCGTGCGCCTAATTAGATCAGAGCTAGCAAATCTCTTATTTGAAAGGATAAGACAGATGAATCCATCTCACATACCTACAACGATTAGAGAACATGCAAATATTCTTAGGTCGATACTTCCGGTAGCGCCTCGTAGACTTGACAATGCCCCATCGGCATTTCCTCCATGTATAAACCACGCTTTGGACCAAATGGCAGCAGGAGAGAATCTCCCACATTCTGCAAGGGTAATGCTCGCCACTTATATGCTTGCTATAGGAAAAAATATTGAAGAGATTGTATCACTTTTCGAAAATGCCCCAGATTATAACGAAAGAATATCTAGGTATCAAGTTGAACATTTGGCAGGAGAAAGGGGGAGTCATGTTCGCTACTTGGTCCCTTCATGTGCAAAATTACGAAATGATGGACTATGCTTTGCCACGAGCCAGTGCGAAGGATTAATAAATCCAGTTCAATTCGGAAGAGCAGCCAAATCCTATTCAAAGAAAGCAAGCGTCGGGTAGGATTGAAACTTTTGAAACGATCATGATCCTTACCAAGACGGGCGAGGATTTACACTTATTAAAAATAGCATTCAGAGAATTCTATTTCAATCAAGGAAACATGGTAGAGGAACCACCAAAAATACGGAATCGCGAGTTTGGACTAATGGGATTCGATGGAGTGATGAAGAGGCATCTTACGTTTTCTAGTTTGGGGGGATTGATAGCGTCTTTGATATTTGAAACTCCTTCAGATGTATTTGCTTCTAACGCGCAATATGACTTCCCGACACTCCCGATAAGCGAAAAAGGGTGGCGTGGGGCGGAACTAATTTTTGATATTGACCTTAAGGATCTCGACATGAAATGCATTCGGTCTCATTCTTATGCGAGATGCCTTTCCTGTAGCAGTAGTTACGTCTCTGGTTCTCAAGAAAGTTGTCCAAAATGCGGATCAAATAATATTGCAGAATCAATGCTCCCCTGTGATAGATGTGTCAATGGATTAAAAAATGAAGTTTTGAAATTGCATAGGTTCCTGACCTCTGACATAGGGATAAGCCCGGAAATGATTGGTACATATTTTTCAGGCAACAACGGTTTTCATGTACATGTCCAAGACGAATCATTCAATGACCTAGATAGCCGGGCTCGAGCGGATTTGGCCGCTTACATACTGGGAGTAGGAATCTCGGCCGATGCTATTGGGGTCACAAAGGATATCCGGAATGATTTTCGGATTAGATTCCCAATAGGCGGATTGGATCATGGTTGGCGAAAAAGATTATCGGATAGACTAGGAATATCTGTATCGTCGCAAAAGCGGCTATCTAATTTGATCAAGGATCTAGGGGGTTTAGAACAATTCAGGAAGAGAGTAGCTGAAATTACTAGGGATATGGGGGTGCGGATTGATTCCCAGGTTACTACTGATGTTCATAGAGTGTTCAGGTTACCAGGAACATTGAATGGCAAGAGTGGGCTTACAAAGATTCTATGTACTGATTTAAATTCATTTGATCCATTTGATGAGTCATGCCAGCTTTCAAATCGCGAAGTAACAGTCAGGGTCACAATCCCAAAGCTGAAACTGCGGCTTAAGGGTGAGAGATTCAATCTAAATGAGGAATATGTTCGTGTACCCATGTTCCTTGCAGTTTACCTAATATCTAAAGGCCTCGCACACGCAGTACGTTTAGATCCTGGTACAGGTCGATTTATTGTACCTGCTTCAACTCCTTGAATTGAATGTCGGAAAACCTCAAGAGCCTTTTGTTATCAAGAAAAATATACGAAATACATTAATCTATCGTAGATTCAAAAATTATAGGATAACAAGTTAGTGACTGATATCATGTTGAGTGACGATTATGATTTGATCCCCATGGTAAAATGGCTAGTTGCATTTAGAAATAGAAATTCTTGTGGGTCCGATGGGATCATCTGTATTAGGGAATTTCAATGTGGTGGCTACTATGACGCATTCGAGAGAGTACAAGGCTACGCAGAGAAAACTAATACTGAAGTATTGTGGGTCAAAGAAAAAAGTACATGCGATGAACCACTCGCTTATTCCAATCAACTTCCACTTGAGTGCTTTTGTACTTACTGCAATGTTGAGCACAAT
>JARBAV010000510.1 GCA_029237515.1 Nitrososphaerales archaeon | reverse complement strand
GGATCTCGAGCACTGGATCGATTCTTGTGAACAGTTTAGGATAGGCTCAAGTTACATTAACATCTGAGCAAGTAGTATTGAAGGATAGATACACTATGTCCCTTTCCGGTATGACTATAGCCGTGACTGGAAGCCGGAGAGCCTACGAGCTCTCTCACATAATAAGATCATTTGGAGGTAAGCCGTACGTTGCGCCAACGATAGGAATTGAAATAACCGAGCGTTCAAATGAACAAGGAAAAGAGTTCATTTTAAGAATTCTCAAAGATGAATTTGATTATGTCGTTTTTATGACTGGACCTGGTGTTTATTCAGTCATGAATATAGCTGAAAGATTGGGAATACAGGAACAGATTATCAATACATTGAACAAAACTTCGATAGTATGCAGAAGCGAAAAACCAACCGCAGCCTTACGCCGTTTTAGAGTAAGGGTACATCTTATCCCACCAGACGAAAACACCGCTGAAGGCATACTTAAGTTGCTTCTAGAGCGGGACCTCCAAAACAAGAAAATTGCAGTACTATGGCATGGTTCATATTCTAGCGAATTGAGTGATCAGTTGCAAAGAAACGGAGCTAAAGTTTTTGAAGCATTCACATATACATATTCTGATAACTTGACGCCGCCGGATCAGATATCCTCGAAAAGATGGGTTTTAAGTATGAGATCCCAATTGAGCAGAATGTTATTAGGTTAATCGAGGATGTGTCTAATGGAATAATTGATGCAGTGACTTTTACTAGTCCTCCATCAGCTAAGGAGCTATTCAAAGTAGCGTCTAAGAATAACTTGGATCATTTGTTGCGAAATGGACTTAACAATAAAACTATAGTAGTCGCCATTGGGCCGTCAACAAGAAAAATTCTAGAAGAGAACAAGGTATTAGTTGATGTCATGCCTACATTATACAAAATGGGACCTATGATTAGCGCATTAAGCGAATTCATTCAGCACAAGGCCAAATGATAAAATGCATCCTTCTCCCAATTAGCATTATACCTAGAAATTTATGCAATGCAAGATAATACAGAAATGGTGTGGCGTCTATTTCTATACCACAAGGCGCATCAGCTCAACAAGTTGATCAGTACTATATGCCGGTTAATGCTAGTGTTCCGAATGATGCTACTATTACTTGGACCAACAAAGATGTCGCGCCACATACCGCAACGGCTAGTGATGGGTCTTTTGACACTGGAGCCATTAATCCAGGGTCTACGGCTTCTGCAATGGTAAAGGGACAAGGAGATATTCAATACCATTGTAACATACATCCTTGGATGCATGGCTCACTCCAAGTATCCAGCTAATCATAAGACCTTTCTAATTACAGACTAATGAGCCAATCGATCATTTCTTCTGTTTCAGAGAAATCTCCTCGTGTTCTATTCTGAACATATTAGGGTACGATTATGCGATTATGTGATATGATACCAAATTATTATACCCATTTAATCTACTAGACTTGAATCTACAATGAGTATGAAGAATGCTGTTCGTCACAGGCGGGTCGAGTGGCTTTGGTGCCCTCGCTGCAGCTGCTGTGGCTCGTGCAAGCTATACCGCCATTGCGAGTATGTGTCAAACAAATGGCCGCAATGAGTCCAAGGTCAAGGAAGTACAAGAGCACGCTGGGGCACATGACGTGGATCTGCGTGCGATCGAATTAAATGTATTGTCGCGGGAATCCGCTGATACTGCGATAAAGACCATCATTTCTAAAAACGGTCGTCTGGACGTTGTCATTCGCAATGCAGGCCACATGGTTTTTGGCCCTGCCGAGGCCTTCACTACGGAACAATTTGCCCAACCATATGATATCAACCCTGGTTGTGAGCTACGCTAGCGAGCTCGCTCGTTGGGGCATAGAAACATCCGTAATCGTGGCAGGTGCCTTCACCTCAGGTACAAACTACTTCAAGAACGCCGGTTCCCCAAACGTCAAGGCGCGGGCTGTCGAATATGACTCTGGCCCCCATCATAGATTCACTGATCAAGTCCAGAAGGGCGTCAGTAATAGATTAATATCAATATTACATATATCTAAAAGTGTTGATGAACCCCTTTATCTACAGGAATCTAACCTCTTGGGTGTCAGGCTCCCATTTCATTCTTGTCTCAAAATGGTAAATTTCTTAAAATCTCTTACTGGATCTGAAAGCCAGCTAAAAAGATCCTCCAGAACCTTTTCTTCCATTGGTCCAGCAGCAGTAGTCAACCATTGAGACGAAGGGTAGAAATAATGGCCGAGGTCAGGACGCACTGGTGTATTATTCACTTCACTTCACAAATACTGTAATACTCCATCTCTTTTTATCAGTTCAGATGTAGGACCAGCAGGTGATCCGTGACACTGAATTCTATAATATGTTTTCCTACAGGTAGAGGAGGCAAGAATAGAGCATATGCATTACAGCTAAGACTTATAAAGAGAATAGGCTATGCCCATATTTTAGAACCGTTGAAATTCATTTATTGCTTTTCCATCCAAAAATTAACATTCAACGGCAATAATAATTGAGGAATGTCTAGAATATTCTTTGCGTAAATTAGCTAGAGATATTCGTCTTCCTCAACTTTTCAATGATGGAATATTTTCGATTCCGCATCTATAGTTCGTTGCATCAATTCAAAGGGATTTAAATCACTGTAATGTGCATTTACTCATAATAAGGTGCATTCGATTTTGTGTCTAAAAATTGTGACATAAACGATATCTGTAGAATAAAGCATTCTGATATCCACAGTGTGACTGACCTAACAACTGGAGAGATAATCTGTATCGGTTGTGGAACAGTCATTTCTGACAGGATAGCAGAAAATCGTCCCGAAAGGAGTATTATTGGTATCAATGAACTTTATTCAGGAAGTAGGATGGGAATGCCTATGTCTCTTGCCTTACATGATCTAGGACTTTCTACAGTGATTGGAAGAAATAATAAAGATTTTTCTGGCAAGGTAATTGTTGATGCATCGACGCGATCAATAATCGAGAGAATAAGGACCTGGGACTATCGTACGCAAACCAGAACCTCAAAAGACCAGAGTTGCATATACGCATTTCGTCAGCTCAATAATTTAAAGGAAAAGTTAGCATTACCTTCTTCTGTGATAGAGAAGGCAGCCTACATCTACAGAAAAGCTCAGCAAAATGAGATAGTTAGAGGTAGAACAAGAACCGGCGCTATAGCAGCATGTGTTTACATAGCGTGTAGAGAAGCTATAATACCAAGAACATTTGACGAAGTGGCAAGAACCGCTAATATTACACGTAAAGAGCTCTCAAATGCTTATATCGCAATAGTACTAGGACTAGATCTTAGGATACCATTAATAGATCCTATTAAGTGTCTAGTTAAACTTGCCAATAAAACACATGTTGATGAAAAGATAACAAGATACGCCATAGGCTATTTGAAACAGGTCGTAGATAGCGAAATATCAGCTGGCAAAGATCCAATGAGTATTGTAGCAACAGTTCTCTACCTTACCTGCTTGCAATATGGTGACGAAAGTAAAACTCAAAGGTCCTTCGCTGACGCGGCTGGCATATCAGATGTTACAATAAGGAATAGACGCCAAGAGCTACAAAACAAGATCCCCTCAATGACTTCAAAAAAAGTAGTAAATCGAAGTTAGAGACTGATCAGGAAAACGAGTTCTGGATCATGAGTTTTATTACATATTATCCGATTATATGTCCATAACCAAGGGAACCCTACCAACATTC
>JARBAV010000509.1 GCA_029237515.1 Nitrososphaerales archaeon | reverse complement strand
ATATCGCTGATACTCCTCATGACATCTAGAGATCTATAGTTAGGTCTAGATACCATAAACAGAAGATCGTTTGACCTTCTTGTCAATCGAGACATTTCTATGATACTTTTTAGAATTAGTTGGATTTCATTTTGATACTCCAATTCTACGAAACTATAATCTATAGTAGTGATACAGCCCTGGCTCTTCTGTCTCAATTTCTTACGAGTATCAAGCCATAATACAAAGGTTTGAGCGAAGGTTTTTTCCGTATTTAATAGCAGATAAGAAATATCCCCTAAGGGATCTATTGGAGAAGGTGAGGATTGATATGAGGAGAGAAGATGGGAAGTCGATACTGGCGTTGAATTGCTTTTGTTGCCCTCAATAATTTTCGAATTTTCTGGAATGCTTTTACCATCAGCAGAACTAAATATTCTGAGAAATTTAATAATTTTGTCTTTGGGTGCGTATGGTGTAATATATTTAGCAACTGCTGATCCGTATTGATCTGATGCGGGGACGACAAATGCTGAATGATCTTGCGATACGAAATTCAATATTATAGGTGCAAGAATTGGAACAAATACAAATCTGTCTACATCCTCTTCAATCTCGATTGAAATTACCGTACCCCTTTTAAACCCTCCATGGAGCTTATGATCTAGCTGGGGGCTACCTGTTGAAAAAAATCCCTCACTATGAGAAATTGGAGTAAAATTATTGGCCTTGTTAATCAAGTACCTCTGTGATAATCCAGAAAAAGTTCTAAACCTTCCACCTTCTAATGTGAAGGGCACCTTTGCCCTTGCTATATGAGTTCCTTTTAGCTTTTCAATTTGCATCTCCCTCAAACGATAGGATTTATAAAAATCCTGGTTCAAGACGACGACACCATCAACTAAGTACTCGATGGATGATTTGTCGATCTCTTCAATTAGAAAAACAATAAATCCTTCACTTCTATTTATGATAGACGTTAGCATCTTCTCAGCTTTTGTTCTAGCTGTACTATCGAGCTCTCGTGTTATGCCTTCCCAACCGTCCAATATAGTAAATGGACGTGGACTGTCCTCCAAAGACGTAAAAGGATCCTGTATCTTCATCGTAAGGTTTGAGATTGAATTAGCTATATTTGTTAGAATAAAAGAGGGATCCGCTAGCATAGAATCTAGATTACTGATTGATAATATGTTATGCGGCTTAACAAATGGTTTTACCCAGGGAAATCTGCTATACAATCCTTTTTCAGAAACATTTCTTGAAACAAAAATAGTATCAAACTTATCTAGATTGTTTCTTGCGAGCTCAAAACACAAAGTGACTTTACCCGTACCAGATCTCCCTTTGACCAACAAAGAATGGTTTCCGATTTTGATAAACTTGTTAAGGTCATCTAAACCTGGATTTATGGTCATAACACTTCTTTCATCAATCAACTTTATTGGCAACTTATATTGACTTCCTAATATGTATATATACGCCTAAAATAAGAGGTTATTTTATTATATCAAGCTTAATCCATTATTACCTAAAGAGCATTATGAAATTGATTAGATGATATCTATTAATCTCCATTTGCTGAGGCTCATATCAAACAGTGACTGAGTATATTAGATTCTACGACGATCAGGCGAGTACCAACAAACAGCAACCATAATAAAGAATTTGTACCGAGGTTACTCGATTAAAATGGTTGACGCAATGGTCATAAATCTGACGACAGGTGAATCGGATATATCTCTCCGGTTCCAGCCAGTGTGTACTCCTCTCGCAAGTTAAAAAGAGAACGGTTACTATGATCTTGCAAATTGGTGAAAACATTATCTCCGACTACTATTTGATTAGGTTTGGCTTCACCCATGAACTTTGCCGCTCTACTTATGACATGCCCTAGAAGGTCCGGATCTCTGCCAAGTACTACAATTTGGTTTTTACCTTCGTCTAGAGCTATTCTAATTTTCACTTTAGGAAATCCGAACTGAGGGAATACTATGTTGATAGACTCATTAATAACTCTCTTCATTATTCGTGCGCAATTGACAGCATCTTCACATGCAGATTTTATATCAGGATTTCGCGGAAAGTAGCCGATAACTGCATCCCCAGCATACTTAAGAACATAACCATTATGCTTTGATATAACAATAGACATTTCCTGACAAAAGATCCTAACTAGGACTGATAATTCTTCGGTACTCACTATGGCAGACAAGGCAGTAGAACCAACCAAGTCCACGTATAAAATAACCATGTGATCCTCTTCATTGTTTGTACTTCTTAGTAAGAATCTACGCGAAAGATAGGCCATGAAGATTTGAGAATAAGAATCTTTGTCTGTTCTCCGGTGTATAGTTCGTAGATTTCCCTCGACTCTTCGTCTGCTTCCCAAAATGATACTCTTTACTGGACTTATTTCACTGCCAGATAGATCATTTGACGACCGTGGTACAATCTCTGCAAATAAGACATCAAAAATATTGACAGGAACGAATACTTTTTCTATTTTGTCATAGTATCCCCTCTGTCCACCCAAATATTGTTCTTCAAATCTGTCTTCATCCAATAATAATTTATAATTAGAAGAAGAAGGTGGAGAGTAATCATTGTCATCATTTTCCATGTCACTTGTCTGTACATTACATGTTACCCGTCCTTATTTTCTTTATTGTTACTAAATTACCTGGCAGGAAATTTGAGTGCCTTCCGTCGTGGTTCACGCAACAACAGTCACAAGTAATAGAGAAGGAATAGACATTTACGGTAGTATTGGGAGCCTATAAATATTCCTAATTCCTGCAATGTATCATTTACGGAATATGCAAAGATAATACATTAATTATGATTATTCCAAAAAAATCAAGAATTCCTGATAATGGAAGAGATAAAACACATCTCAAGGGCAAATCCGAAATTGAATCCTTTTTCTATATTATTATGATGGCCAGCGATGGCCTTCAATACCAAATTGAATTTGAACTTATAGACGATGCGATCGATGCAAATAATTATGAACCAAATGATATATTTTATTCCCCATCGTCATCAGTAGTTTCAGTGCTAGCTACATTTTATGGAAAAAGAGAAGGACACGAGTTAAAGGAGAAGCTTAAATTTCATGTAGTTCCTAGGAAAAATTACTTTAGTGTTAACATAAATGAGAACAACTATCAGAATAGCAAGGTGATCAAAACACTTTGGATCCAATTCTGCACACCAGAATCTACCAACTAAAGTATACTGCTATTAATTCTGTCGAGCAATCCTTTTAAACCTTCTTTTGAAACGTTAAAGTCTCTGACACTGTAAGCTGGTTCAAAATAGATACAAAGGAACGTTTTCCTAATAATGTTCAGAGGTGTAATAGCCAATTTAACATCGCCGTTACTGCAACCCGATATCTCAAAATACGATGATACTTCATTGATATTCATGGGTTTAGATGGGCCATATCTAACCTCTTGATTACCTAGGTGGGCTATGCAATTCCTAATTAACCATTTAAGATAACCAGAATAAAAAAGGTACATATCTGTGTACTTGTAGTGTATTTCTACTAGGTCATCGATTTTTGAATCGACAATATGAGAGGAGGTTCTAGTAATGTCTGTATGTCTGCAATTTAGATATGTTAATGGAATATCTTTGCTTCGCCCCACAAGCAATCTCCCATTCCGATCTACCATGCCAACGAACTTTATGCGCCAATCCATCCTAAGTATCGCGGAAAGCTCTCTATTCAATACTTTGCGTTCTTTTGTACCCATCACATGCTGATCCTGGAACAAGAAGGTTATCCTATATGTGAACTCCGTTTACGTTGCAATGCACTGCAATCTGAAGAACTAAATCAGCCATTTAGAGAAAAGGATAAACTAAATTATGATGTCATCGCACATCTCTCGGAACAATTGATTGCTCTGACAGCGAGAATGTCAATAGCAGTCGATCAATCAATCAATCGTCAGGACAAGTCATCTCTCTGATGGCATTATACCGTTCATCGAGGTCTTCGGCGAATTTGACTATTTGATCTAAAGTAAATATAGTCTTGTTAAAATACCATCTAATTCCTACCCTATGTCCTGTGCCTCCCCCGTCATAAATGATCCCGCTATCACATTCAGCACCATACTTACTGTCAAAATATCTTTCCTTCACTTCAAGACCACTTTTGGTCTTATCCTCCATAAGGAGATGGTCAGGTGTCTCATAGATAGAATAAAAACGACCGGTCCTTATGAGATTTGTAGTAGTGAAGTACGAAATATTCACCTGCTCCTTTCAATCCATATTGGAAATATATTACTGTTTCTCGAATTTCTACTAGAATAACTATCCATAATATTAGGTTCAGATATTAAGTCCAATTACTTTTTTTGCAAATGTCTAAAAGAGCCAAGCATCGTTGTTATAACCATTTCTTGAAGTATGAGAGCTAAAGCAAAGGCAATAGTGGCAAAATCTATACTAAAACGAATCAAGCAAGCTTAAAGATACTGCATGGCGCTTAGTGAAGGTTTTATCTGCTGTTTCCTTTTTACTCCTTATCTGAACTCTTTGGTACTAATCCGCCCATTTTTGTTGATTGTGACACCATCGCTGCACGAATTTAGTTTCACTCAAAACCGCAGTCATATTAGATGGCTGGAAACTGGACAAATATCAGACATCATGTAAAGAATATCAGGTTCTTCAAATCTGCTTGAATATCATGGCATTGCTAAAGAAGCTATCACCGGCACAGGATATCACTGACGCACAGAATGACATAGAACTCTGAAAATAATGCTTCACTATGCAATACATCCTCTGTTCTAGTGATTAGTTATAAGCAGAATTCTAAAGATACCCATTCTTTCACATTTTGATATAAAGGGCAACCAGGAATGTTATATTCTAGTTTGGGCTATAATACTAATAGGAATGTACGTAAATGGGAGATTTTGATAGAAAACAGCTTGTTTTGAATCAGCTCAAATGGACTGCCATTTATTTAGCTGTTGCTTTTATCATCACACTTTTCTTGCCCTTCCCAGCTGATCTTGCTCTAGCACTGGTTGCATTCTTGGTAATTGGTTGGTACAGGAGATATTTGTACTTAAGAAAATTAGGCATTAAAGATCCTACAAACACAGGTACTGGTTTTGAGTTCAAAAAGATTAAAGAATTATACAAATCCAATATTTCTAATTCAGTTGACTATGGCCAAAGTAAAGTCAAGTACTATTGCATGAATTGTGGGTATGAGCACAGGGAAATAGCATGTCCTAAATGCGGTTCAAAAATGAAAAGGGTTGGATTATAATTTAGATAATAGTTATCTCGAGCATTTGACGACGGTGGATAAGCTGCGAATCAGCAGCCAGAACCACCCCCTATCCAATAGAGTCTATCCGATACAAGATGTACTCTGCTTATTTTTAAAACTCGATTCTTTACACAGGAGTCAATTACGAGTTTTATCTAAGATCTGGGTAATTTTTGTTGTTTCATGGTAATCCAAAACATGCATAAACTAGGATGCTAGAATCACTAGAGCTCTAAGCTTTAACAGTGACTCTATTGCATCGATTCCTAACAATCCTACTGCAGTTTCTCTTAAATCCATCTTATGTATTCTTTCTAAGATACCGGCCAACACGGCGTGTTTTGTCCTCAATTCTTTAATCCCATCTTCAATCATTTGGTCAAGCTCCTTATTTTCCCCTATGAAAGTCAATCTCGTAGCGTGAGTTTTCAATACCGACCTTACAGGATCTACTAATACCATGACGCTAACGACTTCGTTTAGATCCATAATTGGAATCCGTTCCAGGATGGCGGTGAAAACAGGATACTTTGTCCTCAATTCATTAATCTTTTCCTTAACGCTCTGGTCATTAACATCTTCGTCTGAAATGCTCATCAGCTTTAATACCCCTAGCGTACTAATTAAATATTAAACACGTAGATTGTGACTAACAAACAACAATAGAGCCGTAATAAACTCCTTCTAGTTTGTGATTGTACACCAACCATGATCGTCACCGTCATCGATGCATTCTTAGAGATTATCTTCAAACTTCAGAAACCTAGTGGGTGAATGAATAATTGAACGACCAAAGTTCCCAGGCATTATATTTATAGAATAATGCCAACCATATACTTCTATGACTATCAATGTCAGCGATATGATGACGAAAAAGCTTGAAACTATCGAAGGCTCGTCATCTATTCAAGATGCTGCAAAGAGAATGAGAGATACTAATGTGAGCTCATTAGTGGTTGTCGATAACGAAGGGAAACCACTTGGTATAGTTACCGAACGTGACATAGTTAGAAAAGCATGTATTAATGACGTAAGCACCAGCAAGGTAACAAATAAGGAGATAATGTCTCCCAAGCTAATTACTATTGATTCTGATTCATCTGCATCGACTGCAGTTGATATAATGCTGCAAAATAATATTAGGCATTTGCTAGTTGTCGACAAAGATGGTGCCGGAAAACCGATAGGCATGATTACTCCACTTGACTTAAGGGAGGAGGAATTTACTGATGAAGGGTTAAGAGATGCAATTGGAGAATTGTCTATGTACTACAAGTGAAATGAAGGATTCCTGTCTGTAGCCTTGGTAAGGGCTAATTTTACCTTAACTAATAGAACTATATTCAAATCGGATACGGTCTGAAACGTTAACGCAGAACCTAAGCTTACATCTACTACTCTAATTCTGCTTTAATACGTTTGATTAGTTGTTCCGTAGTAATTGGCTTTCTAATAAAACAGCCTATACTCTTAAGCGGATGCGCTTCCCTTGCCGCATCCATATTTATTTCTCCTGAAGTCATAAAACAAACTTTGACATTTAGATCTTTCTGTAATAACTTTTGGGCTAATTGAAACCCGTCCATCAACGGCATGTTAACATCAATTAATAATAGATCATAGAAATTAGGCTTGAAATCTAATAAAGCATTTACAGGATTATCATAACTATCAACCTGCATAACCGGATCACTTTCTAATTCAATTCGTAAGGTAAATACAATATCAGAGTTATCATCAACCACTAGAATCCTCTTGTGCTTTTGAGGATCACGGGATAACAATGGTGAAGATGATTTTACTTGGTCTGGCGTTAACTTTTCAGTATAGACAGAGCTATTCTTAGGCCCTAGACTATCACTCAGATGTTCCTTAATCGTTATACTCATAGTGAAAGTGGTCACCGAATAAAAATTTTATGGAGCTTTTTATGGTTAATATCATATTTTTATTTAGCTGTTGTAGATAGAAGATTTTCCAATCGAAAATCGTGAAGATCCTCTTACTTGATCGGTCAATTTAAATGTCTAAAGTAGTAGTCACGACACCAGATCCTATTATAGTAAATTTATTCTGCAATTACCATATACTGAATATCCTAAGCGAAACTAGGTTCAGAATAGTGTAGGCCCAATGTAATATTGCTTCTCAAATAGGATTCTCTAACCAGAAGGAAAGAGTGAAACCAGATTGTGCATATAACACTTAGACTAGTTTTTATTCTGGCCATCAATTTATCGGCTTTCGCTAGAAGAAGAGTTAGAACTCATATCTGTACTTTTTGAAGTCATATTACTGAAAGCGGGAGCTAAATAGGGATATGAAAGCCCAGAATGGGCT
>JARBAV010000508.1 GCA_029237515.1 Nitrososphaerales archaeon | reverse complement strand
TCCTGGATGATTATTGACAACATGATTGACGTACTCGTCGAATGAGTTGAATATGACGCTCCAACCTATCTTGGAGCTGGTATTAGATGAGATACACTAAATCCTAGACTATAATTTTATTTGTACTGTTTTCGTACTTATAGATGATTCAATTTTCCTTGTCCTGCCCAAGACCATAAAGGTACAAATAGTCTGGCTACATTCGCAATTAGCAAACGTGCACTAACTAGTTTGCTAACCAATGCGTTTATCCTTGTTCTTCTCTCTAGCAAACATGTACTATGTTGTGTTTCCGGAAACCACGCTGCATCAATTTGTTCCGCAAGAATTACGCTCAGAATACCCTCGAACTTCATGTTCCCTGGCTACATTCTCAATATGTAATCACAACAGTGCCATTTCAAAAATATCTTATATATCTGACAGTATCCCGAGTCACCGAGCCTGTGGTATCTTTCTCACCATTGACAAAGTTTCACCATAAGACGAAAAAAGGAGTTAGTATGTCATTATAATCTGCTATTCAGTTCAAAGACATCTAGTGATTTGCCTTTGCTTTTATTGCCTTTGGCGGCTGATCAAAGAGTACATACTTGACAATATGATTTGCTACTTTCTCAACTCCTTGGCCTTTTTTAGAATTGACAAAAACAAACGGCTTATCTCCTCTAACTATCATTGCGTCTCTTTTCATAATTGAAAGATCGGCACCTACAAGAGGAGCGACATCTATTTTGTTGAAAACCAATAGATCGCATGTCTCTATTCCAAGCCCTCTCTTCCTTGGATATTTGTCTCCTCCTGTGACATCAATTATATAAATAAAATAGTCTGCTAGAGCTGGACTAAAAGTAGTTGTGATATTATCCCCACCACTCTCAATTAGTATTAGATCCAAATTCGCATGTCTTGATTCCATCTCTTCAACCACTGACAGATTCATGGATGGGTCTTCTCTGACGGCTGTATGGGGACATCCGCCAGTAGCCAAACCGATAACTAGATCCTCTGGCATTAATCCCTTCTCAGTTGCCAAATTTTTTCTCATCCTTTCTGCGTCTTCTCTTGATACTACATCATTTGATACTATACCAATATTGTAACCTTTGGCAGCTAAAAGAGGCACAATTTGCTCTATGAGCATTGTTTTCCCCGAACCTACTGGCCCGCCGACCCCTACACGAGGTATCCTTTTGGAGGTCATAGCAATTGTACTCAGGGATTAGGCTATAAACATTATTGGAATCATTTTCTCATGTGAAATTTGTATCAGACCTATCCTTGGAGCAGATTGCTAAGTACCTGTTAGCGGCTGTCTTTACCCAATTGTACCTACATGTGTGCTTTTTAATTGGATGATCGTCTGGCCGCCAGAATGTTGTAGTACCAATTTTGATACTGGTTGTAATTTTAATAGGAGCTAGTGTCAAGGCGCCCTGACCTTGTGTTAGTTGAGGTGATGCTCCTTGACTGGACTTAATTATTAGAAAACTTTAACTGTGAACTATAGACATTACGAGATACTAAAAGCAGACCAGAGCTATGAAATAAAGCAAATTTGTAGACTGTACAGTATTAAGGCCGAGATAAATAGAAAAATAAAAAAACTTGCAATAGTGGATGATAATATATGAAAAATACTACTTCGGCAACACAATCTAAGGTCTATAATGCTCTTCTCAGCAAGAGGGCATATCCGCACAGAGTATCAACAATCCAAACTGAAGGTACACATTGCTCATGGATTTTTTTGGCTGGACCATACGCATATAAGATCAAAAAACAGGTCAAGTTCGGCAGCGTCCTTGATTTTTCAACATTGAGCTTAAGAAGAAAGTATTGTTACAAAGAAGTTGCGCTTAACAGAATATTGTGTAAGGATATGTATCACGGGGTAGTAAGGATTGTAACAGTCCCTGATGAGAATGATAATAGAGTTGTGATTGCAGATTCGCATACAAGAACAGGACAAGTGATAGAATATGCAGTTAAGATGAAATACATTGCTTCAGAGTATCGGATGGATAAACTCTTAACTGCTCATAGAATTAATTTAGAAAATATTCGTAAAATTGCTTCTATCTTGAACGCTTTTCATTCGACGACGTTAACTAATAGTGAGATCCAAAAGTATGGGCAACCAAAATACCTAAAATACAAAATTAAAGAGAATTTTCAAACTTTAGCAAGACTTAAGCATCCTATGCCGCGGGCTAGAGACACGCTAATCAAATTTATAGACAATAACGAAAATTTTTTTTACACCAGAATTAGAGATAAGAAAATTCGAGATATTCATGGAGATCTATATTTAAAAAATATTTTCATCGTTAAAGATAGGAGATATTACCTGTATGACAGAATCGAGTTTAACGATTCTCTTAGATACGCTGACGTTGCGGAGGATGTAGCTCATCTTTCCATGGATCTAGAGCACCATAAGCACAAAGAACTCCAGTCATACTTTGTACACACTTATATGTCAAGAAGCCAGGATCACGCTTTAAAAAGGATTCTTAATTTTCATATTAGTTATAAGGCATTTATGAGAGCGAAAGTTTCATTGTTCCAGGCGCGCTTTGAAAGTACAAAGTCCAAAAAGTATAGTATAAAAAAAGATGCTGATTCCCACTTCGCACTTGGTCAAAAGTATCTTGAACATCTATGAGTCGAAGGATTAGATCTCTTCTAACGAGCTAATCCTATTATTATTATTATGCAAATATTCTGAATTAGAACAGATATTATGAAAGGTGTTCCCATAAAAAGGTATTATCATAAATTGTCATAAAGATTGGAATACTTGCACCTAGTGTCCTAACGACGACCGGTTTTTATTGACGAAAATAAGTAAATCTAGAAGAAGGTGTAATAAAGTTACTAATCAACATGATTTCAGCAATAGCTCTTACCTTATTGCTTCAAACGTTGATGACATGTCATGCAAACATTCAATGATGCTACGGTGGTATGGATCCATGATTAT
>JARBAV010000507.1 GCA_029237515.1 Nitrososphaerales archaeon | reverse complement strand
GTATGTAAATATAATGTTTTCTTGGTTGGATTCAAGGCAGAATATAACGTAGAATCTAGAGTCCTTATAGAAAAGGCTTATGCTAAACTTCTAGAATCGGGGGCGGATTTGATTGTAGCAAATGATGTTGGAAAGAAGGGTACGAGATTTGGATCTGAGAATAATGAAGTTTACATAATCGATCGACAAAAGAACATTGTACACTTGCCAATTCAATCAAAAGATATGATTGCGGCACAAATATTGGATTTGATTGAAAAAATATCCTTCATTCGAAATTATTAACTTAAACAGATCAGGTCCTTAGGAAAGCTATTTAAATTAGAGATCGTGTTTCTGATCTTGGGACTATCGATTTTACCATTCGCAGATTTGATTATGACGCTGTCTTCAATCCGCACACCGAACCTTCCATTTACGTATACACCCGGTTCAATCGTGACACACATTCCTGGCATTACCTTCTCCTTACCTGTTTTGCTGATCCAAGGCGATTCATGCACTTCCAAACCAATCCCGTGGCCTGTCGAGTGTATGAATTTACTTCCATATCCTCTATCAATAACTAAATTTCTGCACGCCAGATCAACATTCCCAAAATCTGCTGCTGACCGCAGTGAGTCCAAACCGGTTTGTTGTGCATCCTTCACACATTCATAGGCCTGCTTTATCTCGTCAGTCGCATGACCAATGACAAATGTTCGTGTAGCATCTGCAACATATCCCTCATATTGAACTACCAGGTCAACAATTACCGTGTCCCCTGTCGAAAATGGTCGTGTAGTGATTTCAGAATGAGGAAAGGCAGCATTAGGACCACCAGCAATAATAAACGGAAATCTAGTACTCTTGTATGAAACTAGTGTTCCTCCAAGAATATAAGTTTCAGAGACGAGCAAAGCCAATAATTCTATTTCTTTTTTATTTTTTCTAATTTGTTCAGAGCTTAAATTGAACAAACAATCAATAATTTTTGCAGCTTTAGAGATATTTTCCTGTTCATCAAGATCTTTTATTATTCGACTCATGGTGAATGGTTTGTTATTCACTTTTACATTCTTTTCCCCAAGTTTTTCAGCCATCATCTTAATAGTATGAAAGTCAGTACTATCTGTACATACTGATTTACCAGCTAATTCGTCTATCACCCGTAAAAGCATGCCTTTTCCCCTTTCTGCAGATATTACCTCACATGAAAGTGCAACTTCTTCAGCCCTATTCGTCTCAAGAGCAGGAGTAATAATCTTGGTACTATCTCTAGAGCAAATGCCTACCGATTCTCCCCAAAAACCTGTCAAGTAGAATGTGTCTTCAGGATTAAATGATACCACTGTACTACATCCAATCTTCTCCGCATGTTCCAATACTCGCTTCCTATGATCCTTTACCAGCATGGTTAGATTGTTATGTACCTCAATAGGTAATTAGGTAATAAACGTAATTGTATAAATAACGGATGATGCTCCACGGTACTGAGACCTAAATGGAATATCTGGTTATGCTCCCTGGACCCACCAACGTACCAGGCAGAGTAATGAATGCTATGCTTTCGCCCATAATTAATCATAGAAGCGACGACTTTCGAAGCCTCTACAGGGACGTAGTAGATAAAACCCAGCGCGTGTTTCAGACCTCAAATGATGTAGTCGTTCTAACTGCTTCAGGCACAGGCGCGGTAGAAGCATCAGTTGTCAATCTAGTCAAAAAGGGCGACAATATCGTGATTCCCGTCAATGGAGAATTTGGGGGCAGGTTGGCTGACCTCATTGAAAATTGGGGCGGCAATTCCATTCGGATAAATTCGAAATTTGGGGAGAATCCACCTCTTGAACAAATAGAGGACGCATTTGAAGCAAACAAGAACATAAAGGCGCTCTATGCAGTATATAACGAAACTTCAACTGGTACAACTTTGAGATATTTAGAAAAACTTGGAGAACTTTGTTCAAAGCATGGGTCACTTTTCATCGTAGACGCGGTTTCTGTTTTGGGAGGGGACGAACTTCCAGTGGACAAATGGGGAATAGACGTGTGTATGACTGCTTCTCAAAAGGCTCTCGCCGCACCACCAGGCGTTGCGCCTATATCCATTAGCGCTAAGGCAAAAAAACAGATGATCGAAAGCCCTCCGCCGACTCAATACTTCAACTTGAAGAGATACTTTAGATACTTCGGGGACAATGGTGAAACTCCATTCACTCCTGCATTGCCACTATTGTTCGCTTACCGAGAAGCTTTGGAAATGGTATTGGAAGAGGGACTAGAACAGAGAATTGAGCGTCATAGGAGGTGTGCCAATGCATTCTACACCGGCCTGAGCGAGCTAGGGTTCACTCCTTTCGCACACCCGGAAGCAAGGAGCAATGTGGTGATAGCATTTAATTACATACCGGGTATCGAAGATAAGACTTTCAGAAAGATACTTGGGGAACATTTCCGGGTTCTTATTGCGGGAGGTTTCGGCGAGTTGAAAGGAAAGGTTTTTAGGATAGGTTCCATGGGCGAGGTAAATCGCTATCATGTAATCAGAACATTGTCATCTATCGCATCAACTTTGAAAATGATGGGGATTCAAACCAAATCCGAAGCCATACCAGTCGCAATGAAAGCCTTGAACGTTTGAAAGCAAATCTCTTCCAAGGATCTCTCAAACTTAATATATGGTATTTCGATAGCGACATGTATGCCCTTAGAGAAAGGTTCGCTCATACTCTTAGATTACACAGCTAAGATCAAGGATACTGATAATATAATTGAAACCACTATTGAAGAGGATGCCAAGAAATCTGGCACACACGATCCGTCCCGCAAATACGAACCGAAATTAATCTCAGTGGGGGAAGGATGGGTTTTAAAGGGACTGGATGAAGCTCTATCCTCAGCAAATGAAGGTGATAAAATGGATGTGGAAATTTCACCAGATAAAGGCTTTGGCGAAAGAGATCCTAGTAAAATCCGGATGATTCCTCAAAGAAAGCTTGGAGACAAGGCAGATGAGGTCTCTATTGGTGACGAAATCGAAATAGAAAAACGAAAGGGCATAGTTAGGTATGTAGGTTCAGGAAGGGTCCAACTTGATTTCAATCATAGGTATGCTGGTAGAGTTCTACTCTACAATATCAATGTTATAAAGAAGATTCAG
>JARBAV010000506.1 GCA_029237515.1 Nitrososphaerales archaeon | reverse complement strand
TGGGCAGTGATTATGTCCATAACAATTTCATCTTTCTATGTTATTCTGTCATATAATGAAGATGTTACCGCGCAATTGACAACTACCGCCGATAATGAGTTCATGAATAACTTTATTGGATTGACAAATAAGTCAGGTGCATTAACAAATTCATATCAGCAGGAAGTTGGAAAATGGGATAATAATGAATATAGTGATACTACGATCATGATGATAACTAATGATACCATAGTACAAATAAATAATCTGATTGATGAAACAAATAATCTACAGGTCCCAGAAAAATTTAAGGATGGGATTTCACTATATACGAAGAGCTTGGAATCAGAACGGGACAGCTACAAACAGTTCGGTGACTTTATCAAGACAGGAAACCCTGCATTAAATGAAACCTCAACGGATCTTCTCACCGATTCACTGAAGTATGAGATAGAAGCATTTAAAGAAATTCAAAATCCGCAATAAAGTTTTTTATATTGGTTAAGGATGCGACAAATGACTGTTGAAAATTATGTGATTAAAAAGCAAGTTAGGATTGGTACTAAACTTATAGTAATCGGAGGCATTTTTTTCGTGATAGCATTTGTTGTACACGCCAGCCAGCCTAATTTGGGATTCGAAGAACAGAGCCTACTGTCTTTAGTCATAATGGCAAGTGTGCCCGTTTGGGTCATTGGAGGAGTGTACCTTGGAGTGGCTGCAGACAATTGGATAATAACCAGAGGTTAGGATAAAGGTATTGGTTTCCAAATGAGTTTTCGAGACGAGTAGTACGAACTAGAGGGACTTTAATGCGAGCACAATAATACAATCTTGTAAGAATTGAGAAATTACCGTGCCTTCACTGCCCCATTTTGAAACAAACTGTCCATCAGAGGTGAACTTCTGAATCCTATTGATTATTCATGACTGTCACATAGATATTCTCATTGTTATCACCACTCATACTGTGTGGTTTGTTGAGTTGTCCATCGTTTGTTCCTTTGATTCCCCACGCGGAGACAAACTGTCCATCAGGTGTGAATTTTTGAATCCTATAATTTTCATAATCTGGAACAAAAATACTATTATCTGTAGTTACTATCACATCATTAAGTCCGCTAAACTGGTCTTTCTCATTACCTTTGGTTCCTCATTGGGTAACTATATTACATGATTCGGATGGGCTATTAGTAATATTGCTACTTGTCATACTGCTAGAATGCACCTTATCAACATCAATCAGGAAAAAAAATGAAGCCAATAGTACCAATGTAGTTCCTATTATAGTCATCCCGTTTTTGAACAATTCAATCTTTTCTCCTTATTCAAAACTATCAAGCTAGCCATACGGAAGTCCTGAGGAGAACTCTTGTAGATTTGCAGTCATATTAGACAAATCCATACCAGCACTTGTCCATACGATTAGCGTTTGTTCGTCACCGGTTCCACTCTGACCTCCTCTAAGGTCCTTGAAATTAAACATACTATCTATATTGAAACCTCTGTTCCCAAGATCGGTAGTGTACACCTGAATGTCCTGTGTAGGGACCATTAATACTCCAACAGTATCAGCCAAGCTTTGAGTATTACTTGATGATGACGTAGATGAAGGCAATGTTTGTGTTTGATTCACCACTTCTAGATTTCCAGTCATTACAAATCTTTTCATATTCATCAGTGTCGGCATAGTGATAGTTACCTGTTTCATTAACCACTAGGCTTCTTACTTCAAATTCTGGAAATGAGCCAGATTCATATATTGTATCGCCTGTTGAATTATTAGTAACTACAATGTTATGTTCATGACCTACATCACCATTCAGCCAAATAACGTCTGTTCCTTCGTTTAGGACTGGGTTCTGAGGTATAAATGGCTGGTCTATGAATCGGTCTTCGTCCGCTTGTGGACCATGATGTCCTTCATTTGGTATCAGAATGACGAGATTCTTAATATTATTTTTAAGAACCATCCTATGAGTTTCAAAGATAGACTTTGCACTAGAATTTTGAAATTGGTCGGTACTCGCGTTAACAATATCTTGAACTGTGGCAAATGAATTATCGGCTATTTTGAGAGGGGTTAAAAAAAGTGCAATTAGCACCGCTACTGTCTGCGTGACCAAAAAAACGCTTGCTAATTTAGCCGTCATGTCGGACGTTTCTTACGAGCGGCTAATATAACCTTTTTTATTTTCGGTTTTCCAGTTTATTCTTTACATTAATATTTGCCGAACAGTATTACATAGTATTCTAATAGTCTATCTATTCATTATATTACTATTATGCAGATAGATGTTCAAATTGAAAAGCTTCATCAAGTGGTTTCTTTAGATCCACTTTTTTCTTTGAAACTATTACTATCCTTTCATTATTCTTATAATTCATTACCCATTCTAATCTGTCCCCAGGTTCTAGATTCAAATATGAAACTATCCCTTGTGGTAGAGTTGCACGGAGTGAATTCGTTCCAGCCTTTGCAACGCCGACTGTACTTACTAAAGTCATATTGGAACATTATAATATATTCTATATATTATCTATCGTACATATGCCATCTGTACGGTCGACATGCCCGAAGATAATAATGTCACTTGCTACGATCGACAGCATTGAATTCACTTGTACCTACAAAAGTGAGAATGCGTTTTAAAGTAGGACGCACTTACAATTTCTATTAGGAATATCAAATATTTAGCCTTCTGACTTGACAGGATATGGCCAGTCAGGTAGACAAACAGGGGGTCAATTGCTTATCTACAAGGTCTCATACGATATCAGCTTCATCTCAAAGCGAGATCTAATGAATGACTTTTATGAAATATTTTTTTGGCAATAATTGACGACAGTATTGAAGATTATCAATATTGTGGAAATTAGACAAGCTATCATGGCAAAGATGGAAAGCAAATCTGGGAAATTGGAGATTATTATATAATAATGATAAATAGGTCAAATAAAAACAAATCCAGTGTATGAGTATTAAAGTACCGACTGACCTCGTGCAATACGCCTATTTGAGGGTTATTCTGGCCTTAGACTGGACATAGGACTTAAATACATGGAATTTCAATATAATATTGAAAGGTGTATTTTAAGAGCATATATGTATGAAGTAACTTGTCTCCCTTGCGGGATACGAGAGCGGTTTTCAGAAGAAGACGAAGCAATCAAGCACGCATATAACCATGAGAGGGTATTAACACATAGTACCTCAAGCGGTTACTTCGTAAGCGTGGATGAAGTCTAACAGTAGATATCTCGTCTTTTTTTCTTTTTTATTTATTTCCACCCTATATCGGAATTCATTTCATGTCCCAATGAATCTCTTCTTTCACAATTTTACAATGTTTGATTCTCACATGCTAGACAAACACATAAGCTTGAATGAATAGTTACAGCATTACTTTCATGACCTTACCATCAAGACCTGCATCATTACAAACAACAACATAGCCGGAAAATTGTTGATCATCCTCTTCATAAACCCTTTGATTGAAGTAAAAATCTTTGCTCAGAAAAAAATCCTTCAGCTTGAGCAATAGATACAATTATTGATAAAAAGTATTTCAAACGGCGGCGTCCACAAATTATGAAAATGAAATTTGAGTTTGAGTAGTATTTGGAAGCAAATTGCGGAATGAGATTGATTATTTTACTTCGAATGCTCTAGGAGATCATAGCCAATTAAGAAAATAGGCACAAGCTAATGTAAAGAATTATCTCATAGGAATCGATGTATATTGGAATTAGTATTGCTGCAACAAATGTTGGTAAACGAATTTCTTTGAGAGGCTTTTAACAGCAAATCATCTACCAAATTTACAAGACATAAATTAAATATACATTGATAGGATTAACCTAAACCATGTCACCTCAAGAACATATAAAAACTGTCAGAAGAGCTATTGAAGCCTTTAACACAGGAAATATAACCAATGTTTATGAGATTATAAGTTCAGATTATATTAATAGAGAATCACAACGTGCTAAAGATTCGTACAGATCACAGCTTAGGGGACCAGAAGAATTCATAGACACAATCAAGAATTTGCGTAGCGCTTTTCCTGATCTTCATTATGAAGAACAGGAAATTATTTCTCAAGATAATAAAGTAGTATTTATCGCAAATGTAACTGGTACGCATACTGATAATTTCTTCTTTGTTCCTCCAACCGGAAATAGAATATCCTACGAGGCTGTTCACATACATACAATGGACAGCGATGGAAAGATATTAGAGCACAGAGCGATCAGGGATGATCTCAAATTTATGTTGCAGTTGGGATTGATTAAAGCTGGTTCTCCGGAGTATGAGAGATTTTTTAAAGAATGGAAAGAGATTGAATAATGGGTCGTGATATCCAGCCTATATTAGAACTTCAAAGATTGCTTTCGATGAATTGCAAAATAGAAAGAATTTACCCTGCGTCCCCTGCCTCTGATGCAGAAGTAAACATTGTAACTGTCGCCGTTATTTGCCCAGAAGGAACGACTCATACGATTAGAGCATATAGGGAAGAAGCTAGTGCATTAAGGGAGTATGTAAGACTTTTGAAGATAAAAGAGTGATTCTAAATTGCGTGCTGCCTCCGATAAAGGAACAGCTAGCTAGCTAACTCGAGACTTTGTAGTTGATAATTTTATATATGTTCAGTTTATTCTGATTCTAACACTTGAGTAACTGTTGAATAACTTATCGTTCTCATTCATCGAATAGTTGCTTCCTTATGACTTAGGATAACTTAGTACTGATTTCAAATAATCATGTAACAGGTTAGGCCGTTAATCCGTTGCGGATCAGTTAAAAAAACTATTTGTGGACTACAAAAGGCTTTATATGAATGTCTATATAATTTAGACGTTAAACTTATCGAATCAGTACGTTCGGCCAAGAGCAGATAACTTTGTTAAGCAAAACTTATCGATTTCCTTCAGTGTAATTATATTGGTATGTTTGAGTCTTTGCTGATGCAAACATTCGACATAAGAGAAGGGGCGGTATTCATTCCTCTTGGATTTGGATTAGCAGTGGGACTAATCTATGCAATAATTTCATCAATACGTCGTTCTTAGGCAGTGAATGTGCTCGATATAGAAGTCATTTCGTAGCGTCAAAGATATCTTACCCAGAATTTTCCTTTGATAAGTCAAGGCCTCGGAATACTAATGATAGCCACCGATGCCACAATTGCAACGACATCTTTGTGAATTTTTTAAAAAAGGCGGGATAATGGAGGTATTACCGTCTTTCCTTATGATTTGAACTAGCCTTCTTGCTCCTATTGCCATCGGTACTATCCCTAGCAACCCAATAAGGTACGGAGGAAGTAATAGGGGAATAAGTGAACCAAGAGGTCGTAGAAGAGATTCTGTTCGCCCATTCGACCATTCTGCCAATATGGCAACCGTACAAAAATCGACTTGAAGAGTCTTATTAGTTGGAGGAATCGTCTTCCATTCAGCACCCATCTAGAGCCTTTATGTACACCCGTGAAAATGACAATTGAATTGAACATGTCCACCTTTCTTGTCAAAATTGTATTTTGTAGGGAATGTTTTGCACGTGGCTATCCGGGATTGTCTTAAACATTTCCACCCTTCATTTCGACGTGTGTTGATACTCTTAGTTGGTTCTGACTGACCAAAACAGGAGAGATGTCCTAGAGGCATCCATAAACTCGCCATACGCTCGTTGCTCCTTTGTCTAACATCTTCGCCATTCTCAACCGCTGACTGGAATTTCGGGGAAAACTAATAATCTAGCCTCTTGATATGGTTACGGAAGATATTGGATAATCAGGAAATAAGTGCTGCTCTGGATCGTTATTGGAAGGCTACTGTGGATCTTGATCTTGACAAAGCACACAAGATTTATGATGACGACGTCATCGTTGAATTTCCACAGTCTGAAGAGCGTATCTCTGGAGAACGAAATCTATACGAACTTAGAGCACATTACCCAGCCAAACTTAGTTTTAAGATCCTGCGGACGCGTGGAGAGGGAAATCTCTGGATAACTGAATTGGTTATTACCTATGATGGGCGTCCAGTCAATGTAGTATCCATCATGGAGTTCAAGGATGGGAAGATTGTACACGAAACACATTACTATGCGAATCCTTTTGAGCCACCTAAATGGCGATCTCAGTGGGTCGAGAAAATCAGATGAGCAGTGAAAAATGAGGACAAATATAATAAAGAATCCGGCTTTGATATAGCAGGTGACACAATTAAGACTGTTTTCATGCAAAACCGCAAGCGATATCACGATAGAGAGAGTGATATTCTCTAACTGGTAACGCCAGTCGATCAATAGAAAAATGTCATCATTTTCATCTTCATCGTCATAGTAGTTTGAAAT
>JARBAV010000505.1 GCA_029237515.1 Nitrososphaerales archaeon | reverse complement strand
GGATTGAAAGCGGTAATGATGTTGTATTGCAAAAAGTCACGAAAGGGGCATCTTCATCAATGATTATCGAGAGTTGCAAGAAAGCAATTGATCACGAATTCACACTCTCTTGCATGGTCATTCTTGGCTTGGGCGGGAGAACATATTCTAGTGATCACATATCTGATACGGCCAGGGTTGTTGGCCAAATTAGTCCGCACTATCTTGCTGCTCTCAATCTCCAGCTGGACGATTCAGTACGTGGTGAGTTCATGTCCAAGTATAAGGAGCCTTTTTCTTGGTTAACTGATTTGGAGATCTTGCAAGAACTGGAAAGGTTAATCGTGCTTTTCAACCCTACTAGAGAAGTAATCTTTAGAGCAAATCATGCTTCAAATGTGTACAGTATTGGGGGGACTCTGCCATCTGAAAAGTCAAAGCTTCAACGACTGATTCATGAATTGAAAAGTCGTCCTGAAATGTTACGACCAAAGATTGCTCGAAGATTCTAACACCTCGTGGGCTTTCGGATTCTAATCCGCCGACAGTATCCTCGATCTCCTCTGCTCTTCAATCATGTCATGACATGAGCAAACAAACAGATACCTTTCAGAACCTAGAAAAACAAATAAAAGAAATTTTTAAGTAGTCCCGTTACCAGTGGTGCTTTTCGTCTGGAATAAGACCTATCTGCTCACGCTCGAAGTAAGTCTCTAATTCTTGAGTCCATTTTTCTTTAGCTGAACCTCCTCCGAGTCCCTTTCGTCTGAGCCAAAATGCAATTACACTCAGGAGGAAAACTGCGAAAAGCATAGTCCCAAATATGTATACCATTACATCAAAGAACAATGGGTCGTATGCTGGTCCTACCTGTTTCAGAAAACTCTCCAATCCGGTGCTGAACATTCCCACAAGGCTTAGAATGGCGCTCATATTACGATATAATCCAAATAAAATCTATGATATATACATTTTGGTCCGCGCCTTCGGATCCTCACTCGATATAGCGAATTGACTGGATTTGCTCCGATACCATAAATACGCATTTCTAGCAATATAGCCCTAGCGTTGAGCATTAGAATATAAATAATATTCAAAAAGAAGGAATGGTTTTGTTTCTCTAACCCTATCTATTTTTGATTTCTTTTCATAGCATCAAGTTCTTCTTTGTATCTCTGAGCTTCCAACTTCCAATCCGGTTCACTCTGCCGTGCAGATTCTTTAGTGACTGCCCTTCTTGCCCCTCTGGACTTTATGAAGAATGCAGCTGACACCGCTCCAAATATTACTACGAGTGCTATGATAAATAGAATTGTGCTGTCAATGTTACCGGCAACCATAGAAGTTCCGGATCCGTATGCGCCTTGTTGGTCAGCAAGTGATGTTTTCTCCCTAGCAAGTTTCAATTGTTCCTCAACACTTGACGATGTCGTTCCCGGACCCCCGCCGCCTGTGTACTGAGCATTCGCTGTCTGAATACCAGGCAAGATAAATGCTGTCGCCATGAGTAATGCCATAATGGATAGCACCGGTAGGTAGGCTTTATTCATATGTTCATTTTTCGAATCTCGATTATTTAACTTTTTTGTAAAACCTGTTACTTCTCCAATGTCCGTAACATTTAGATGTCGACCTTCAGAACATTGTCTATCAATGGCACGAATGCATGCACATACTCGCGGCAAGTCTCATTCGACACGTCCTACATCGAAGAGTGTGCCTACATGGGTTAACATTAGTCATTCAGACCTTACATCTAATATCGTCAAAATGTACAACGAAGATGGCTTAACCGCTTCCCAAATTGGTATCGTTCTTAGAGACGAGTACGGGATACCACTGGTGAAACCAATATTGGGAAAAACGATAACTGATGTTTTGAGAGATAATGGTGTTAAGCAGGATATGCCAGAGGATCTAGACAGACTAGTGAAAAAGGCCCTTGGCTTGCAAAGGCATCTTCGATCACACAACAGCGATAGAAGGAACGTTCGTTCCCTAGAGTTGATCGAATCGAAGATACATCGTCTTTCAAGGTATTACAAGAATCGGGATAGAATCGGCAAGAACTGGAAATATGCTGCGGTTATAGCACAGGCGCAATAGACTCACGACTTCTCGATGAACCCGCGAAATAAGCTAGATGATGATCTCAAGTCTATTTCTGATAGTATACTGGACCTTGTAAGAAAAGAGGCTAAGTTCCTTGTTATATCGATTCCATCTCCTGATGGAATAGCTGCAAGTAGCATAATCTTTCAAACACTTCAAAGATTAGGCGTCAAGTGTGTGTTGAGAAGCACTACCAATTTAACAGATTGTCTACATGTAGGAAACTCAATTTCCGACGAATATGATTTATGTTTACTCTTGGACTTCGAACATGAGTCGGCCGAAAAGCTTGACAACACCCTTCAAGACAAATGGTTGCTAATCCGGCATTTATCAAATGAGATAGCCCCCGAATCAAACGAAGAATATGGCCGACGAATTCTGACTGTAAATAAGTATGGGCTCGATGGTTGGTCAGAAATTACCACCGCAGGAATCTGTTATCTACTGTCGATAACATTAGACACTAAAAATACAGATCTTTCAGTGTTGGCT
>JARBAV010000504.1 GCA_029237515.1 Nitrososphaerales archaeon | reverse complement strand
GTTAACAAATTTATTAATGATAAGTAATGGTCATGCTTGTGAACATGATTGTTGTCGCTATCCTTGGATTCCTTTTAGTTTTATCATTGACCTCGATAATGATCAATGAGGATATTCGTCAAAGGCAGAATGTGTACGCGCATGATTTTTCTACTACAGATGAATCATTATTAGTTACATTAGTCGAACAAATAAAAGCTGAAACGCAACTTGTAATTACTAGCTTTCTATCTAACGAAAATTTCTCAGCTCATGAACATGCGAGAAATGCTGCCGAGTTAATGAAGGATCTGGAAAGCAATATGACGCAAACAGACCCTCCATCATCAGATATTGCTCAAGTATATGATCAAGGGCAAAAAAATTCTACTACTCTTGCTTTAGTAGTCGCAAATATAGTCGATGACATATTAAGAAATTACGGATCCGCCTTTGCTGTAGGATACGATATGACCAATATGTCAAATATGATGAACATGGATAAGATGATGACGATGCCAAAGATGGCTGATAATTCTTCTCATTCTATGAGTATGATGAGAACTACAAATGTTACTAATGGCGATAGCAATATGTTAGAAGGACATTCAAATACCTCAATGATTATGGAAAACGACCTAGTAAATATGGATGACTACGAAACTGCTAAGGTTCTTTCCAGTAATATTAAAGACCAATTCAGTACTCAACTACGTCCAAGATCTCTTGTCAATGAAACAACCAACCGTGATACATTAGAAAACGGCCTTGAAAGACTTGAAGAGGCAGTAGATGTGAAGGCCTTGCCTGAAGCTATAATGGATATCGTACACGTTCAAATTCATCCAATGTTGCAAAAAGTATATGATTTACAGGTACAAGGAAATACAATGACTATGAGCTCGATGGATATGAGCTCAATGGATATGTGACATGCTAAATACAACTTAGTATCCAGTTCGTGATTATTATTCTGACGACCAGTCTTGTACCATTATATCTATTGCTCCATCACTTCGTGGTATACCCTCTAACGGAGATAGGCCTCTGACGCCTATATATCCACAATGGTTATCTCCGGGTAAGATAACAAAGAAATCAAAACAATCAAGTTTATTATTTCCATCTGCATCTTGAAAAGGAGGTATTTCAGAATTTACTTCTCGTTCGAAGTAATTTTTTGGTAAAGGCATACTATGAGATATTC
Organism: Nitrososphaerales archaeon; assembly: GCA_029237515.1. GTDB lineage: Archaea > Thermoproteota > Nitrososphaeria > Nitrososphaerales > Nitrososphaeraceae > TH5896. The sequence continues at coordinate 1,878 of JARBAV010000504.1, read as the reverse complement.
CTAGTAATCCAAGTGCATCATGTTGCTCAACAGATCTATAGACATACTGTAGCATGTTATCCTCAGAATTGCGCAAGTTATAGAAGTTACTTACTAATTTGTCAATAGCTTTCCCTAAAGTTGTATTTGCTGCAACTGAACTTCTATCAATAGCAGCACCAAGAAGATGTACTGATGTTATATTAGAACCAGCCTTCTTAACCCATTGTTGATTACTGCTCAAGCTTGCTAGAGTGCTGTTGACGACTTCAGCACCCAAAGAATGAGCAATGAGTCTGATATCAGCATCCTTGCATTCATTCTTGAAATCAAGAATAAATTGTGCAAGTTTGGGTCCATTCTTTTCTGCTATGTCTTTTGCGGTAACCCAACCTTCTCTATTTACTGGCGTATTAGAGTCCCAGCTAAAACCGATTAACGGGATTGTATAGTTATTGCTCATCAGGGACATGGCCGTTCTATTTAGTTGCTCATTAGCTGCTTGTTCATCCGTCCAGGCTCCATGAATATAAATACCAATTTCCTTCTCTGGGGGGCATATGAACTTATTTGATAATTTACTGTTATTATTACTGGCTAAATCACTACTATACGTGTAATCTGTTATATTATGACCTTGAATCAATTGTCCCTTTGAACGGTAATCAAAATGTCCACGTGTAAAAATACTGCCACTATTTTGATACATATTTGGGCCAGTTTCAGTCCCAGTTTCAGATGTATTTATCCTCGGCACCATACCAGAGGTAGATGGAAAAGATATGAAATGTAAAACATGAAACATGATGAGAATCAACGAAAATGATGAAGCTGCTGCAGCAAAGGTTACTAATTTAGATATAGATTGTCCATGGACTTGTTTTATTGATTGATTATGCTTCAATCTACTCATCAAATGTCTATCTGCCCGTCCATTTAAAGGTATGAAAACTCACTTTTACACTCTCCAAGAAAAATTTTAGCGGACGTTATTCGCTCACCTTATTGTACTGTAATAACACATCTCTCAGAACAGAAAAACAAAAGGAATTATAACCGTCATGCATTAATGAATCGCAGTTCGGATATGAATAAAGCAGGTATCACGACAATTACCGTTATAGTGTTGATTCTTTTTTTGATAGTTGAACCTAGTACTACTGGTTCATATAGTAAAAATATGTTGACAAAATTTAACCCCGTTCTTGCTACAACTGATAGTGAGGGGAATACTGCAGAATCTTCCAGTCCCGCCTCTACGTCTACCGCTTGGACAAATGGTGCAAGTAGTCCAACGCCAAAAATGGAATCTGCATACACCGCAATTGGTGACAAGATCTATATAATCGCAGGTTACGGCGAAACTGGAAAAAGAAATAAGAATAGTGTCGAAGTGTATGATGTTAAAACAGATACATGGGCTGCTGCTGCTCCTGTACCAGTGAATCTGAATCACGCCGCTGCGGCAGCCCTGGATGGTAAAATCTACCTTGTGGGAGGCTATCTAGACAACAAGATTCCATCAAACAAATTATTCATATATGATCCTGCAACAGATGCATGGCAAGAGGGGAAACCGATGCCAACTGCTAGAGCTGCACTAACTGCTCAATTCATAGGTAATGTCCTTTATGCCGTTGGCGGGACAGATGATAACAATCCATTGACAGTAAATGAGGCTTATGATCCCGCTACAGCTACATGGACTAGTAAAGCGAATATGCCAACACCAAGACAACATATGGCATCCGGAGTCGTTGATGATATTTTATATGTAACAGGGGGAAGACCAAAAGGCAAATCGTCAAATATCGATAATAACGAAGCGTATGATCCAAAGACTGACACTTGGACTGCAAAAACACCAATGCCAACTCCTAGAGGAGGAATAGCAGCTGC
>JARBAV010000054.1 GCA_029237515.1 Nitrososphaerales archaeon | reverse complement strand
GGAAGGGCCCTAGGTAACTCGTGAAAATGCAGTATTGAGTCAGGCACTAATTTATGATGTCTGCTATTTGGAGCATTACTTCCATCAACGTTAAATCAATCCTGGACTAATAAAATGGTATTGAGTACTTCTAATAAAACAGATTCCGACTCCAACTCTCGTCATCATCTGGATCATATTTACAATTTAACATCGAGCCCTGTATCAGCTAACCATCTAGCTGAGACCGGGAACTTTGACAACCGGATCAATCTTCATCATGAGGATCCTGGCAGATTCGAAAAAGTTCTGGTCATTGGCTTAGGTCAGCTTGGCCTGCCAGTAGCAAAGTATCTTACTGATAGAGGTTTTGATGTCTATGGATATGATATCAATAACGCAGCTATGGAACGGGCAGAAAAAATAGCTTCTGTAAGGAAAACAACCAATCTGAATGAGATCGATGTATTCATTATTTGCGTTTCGACCCACAAGCCTGAGGATATGTTTTCACCTCAGGTAGACGGACTGTTGTCGATAGTTAGGGATATTTCAAAGGAAGCCAAAAATGGTGCACTTGTATCGATTGAGAGTACTATTCCAAGAGGAACTTCTAAGAAGATATTCGAGTTACTCAACCACAGATTACATGTTGCACATGCACCTCATAGATTTTATTCATTAGAAGTAAAGGATCATGGAGTCAACCAGCTTCGTGTTATCGGAGGAGTATGCGACTGTTGTCTTAAAAATGCCATACAGTTCTATGGTTATCCCGCCAATGCTGTTGAGGATGTTATAATGAATGGTAAAGATGGTGGTTGTAACAGTGTCGTTCTTCATGAAAGTACCACTTACAGAAGAAATGATAGAACCAGGAGTGGTAGTCTCGAAAGTACCAAAAGTTTAGGGATACCTTTGCATCCTGTATCTAACATCGAAATAGCCGAGATATCAAAGATTGCCGAAAATGCTCATAGGTACCTGCAAATAGCTTTTGCAGAAGATCTCTATCTGTATAGTCAGACAAACGGAATAAACTTTGCAGAATTAAGAGAAGCTTTGAATACTAAATGGAATGTAAATATACTTGAACCGAGGGACGGGATAGGTGGACACTGTTTACCTAAAGATACCAAGATGTTCTTGCAATCGTCACGTTCTCAGAATAGGAGTAAAATATTAACTGCCGCCATCGAAGTCGACCACGCTTATAGAGAATATAGACATGCAAAAAATATCGCTTCAACGCAAAGAAGCGGCAATCGGATATCCTAGATCTACCTGATGGCAGTGTTAAGAACAGTTATTAAGCATCGATTAGAAAATCTGAAGACAAAACATATTGCATTTCTCGCTTTTTTGGTTCTTACAACTCTGCTGATCGTATACTCTGTTATGTTATTACTGCAGGATATTTCAGTCATGGGCAAATCACTCGAGCACCCCCGACCTTCTTACATGTACACCTCAAGATTAGTTTCTTCTTTATCCTCAAGTTCACCTGATATTGAAATCGTTTCCCCAAATAGTGATCAAACTGCAAATACTGAAAGCGATTTAGAAATTTCAGGCATCTCAACTTATGATCCTCGTAATACTTGCCACGTATCAGTTATAATTAACGACGTAAAGCCTTACAGAAAAACAATCCCTACGGGGGGCGACATGAAGAGCGATTATTCTACATGGAAGTATGTCATTGAATCTGACTCCAACACAATAAGACAAGGCGATAACAAAATAACAGCCAGATTGCTATGTGCGGGTGTAAATGGGGAGGATATTAGAAAATGGGATAGTGTTGCTGTCATTGGACAACCAGGCAGCGCGAGAGATAGTGGAAGCCTGGACGATGAGACTTTGACCCTCGCACTAGAGGCCGGATCTACCCCAGGAATATCGTCGCCAACAATAGAGATAGATCGTAACACTTTCGTCGAGTTAATCAATAAAAGAATAGGCGATAGTTCAGAAGATATTAAAAATTCTATTAGGGATTCTATCCTGTCGGTATACACTGGATAAGTTCGCTAGAGTTCAACAGGTAGAAATTGCACCATTGGGGATGGATATATATGGTCCCAACAAATCACGATTGATGAGATATGAAGCATCGACCGATGTTATATCGCTTAGTCATCCATTAATTTCAAGGTGTCTGGTAGGGCCCCCACACTAAGCAAAACCCAGGCAGACGTTTTGAGAAATAATCTTCTAAATAAGGACAAAATTGAAGATATCATGGTACAGGGTATAAAAATCTGTCTTGTAAAGAATAGCATTGTCACATATTTGGAGCAACGGTTCCGTCATGGCTATATAAAAGGACAGCGTTATTGAACTTATGAAAGCCCAGCAAGATAGTGTGATTTGTGGGAATTCCTTTTATAACAATCATCAAAGAGAACGAATGCTCGCAAAATCCTACTTTCCAGACGGCAGCGCGAAGAACAGGATTCTGGCAGTCCCGAACTCAAAGAGCGTTCATATTTACAATTTTCAGAAGTACGACAAGGCTTTAATGATAGCGATAACAGTAAATTCTCCCCTGAAATGAAGGTGATTTCTTTGCCATGTAAATGTAGATTAGGATGGGACGAAAGAGAAACATCTTTGATCATGTGTAGTATTCATTACAATGCGTACATTGATGCGGGACTCGACACAGCAGCAGACGATTTTATCAAGACGGTAGCTAGTCCTAAGGGCTCACATTACTCTCATGAAATACTAGAAAGTTTAAGGTAGATTAATTTAGAATATAGAGTTAGAGTTGTTTTTCGAAGAAAAGAAATTGCAGTTTGGTGGTAATTCCGTAAGCTAGTCAATTTTAACTATGACCCTTAAAAAGCAAAGGCTGGCAAGTGATCCTGAGATAACGACTGGAGGGATGTCGGTCGCCACAATAAATTACCCATCTTGAGTTAAAAATTATTTCTTGTTATATACAATAGATGAGAAATAGATTTATTTTTGTTCGGTTTATAGATCATATAGTCCCTAATACAAGGAAATAACGTTGATAGTATTTGCTTATCCCCAATGTTTTTAAGCTACAGGTGTTATAGTATCATGCATC
>JARBAV010000503.1 GCA_029237515.1 Nitrososphaerales archaeon | reverse complement strand
GCTGTTTGCGGCGCAAAGCTCATAGCCATTTCCAGACGACCTGTAATAAACGCTGCAAGAATTGAAAATATTCTTTTCATACAGAAGATATAAATCGAGAATATATTATATTGGCTCAGGTTCGGTTATGAGTTATCAAATATTAGGTTTAACTATCAGCAGAGATCAGTGCTGTTGTGTTTGACACCATAAATTTGCCGGCTATACACATTTTAATATAAAACTGCATGATTCACATGCATATACTAACTTATCGAAGCTGGAGCATAATTCCATTATATCGTTACACCGCAACTAATGATCCGTTCTGGCTTTATGAGGCTATTCCAAATATTAAAGCAGAATAGCTTGGTAAATAATACATCTCAAACTTGCTGAGATATGCAGTTGAATTACCATCATTAAAATTACGCTCAGAAATGATATTATAGATCTAAAGTTTAGATCTGAAAGATACTCTTACTCTACAGAATGCTCAGTTATTGGATCTTGGACAGGAGATGCATATCATCACCGGGTTCTAATACGATCAAATGACATGTCAGTAAATCAGTAAGAACACTAAAATCTAATATTCTCGCACAACAGATGAAAGCCCAAAGTGCGAGTGCCAATAAAGAGTATTATGTTGATAATATTGATAATAGTAGTATCAATTGTAATAATGTTGATCTATTCGCTCTTCTTTTTTTCATTGTCTGTCAACAATTATTACTTTCAGTCGGGGCACTACCGAGGCGTATCCGATTAGGTTAAGTGATTTTAGGTCGAACATCGGATATCCAGCAATCTTCTATAAAACACACTTAAAGAAATTGATTTTCGCCACATATTGTATAATTGTGTATTAGATACTGGCCCAATCAATGTGGCCGCAGGAATTCAAACAATGCGATTCTTATTTATACGGCAGAGTGAGTTAATTGAAAGATAGGGATTAATTATAATTGGTAAATATATACGGAATAAATAAATCTCATGCGAGGTTCTTTACAGATGCCGTTTTTGGAGTCGCGATCACATTGCTCGCTGTAGATTTTGCAATTCCACAGATGGGAGAAGACGGCCTCTTCAATGAAGATGATCTTGAGGAGTTGATATCTGATATTATCTTGTTTGTTATTACTTTCATAATTATAGGATTGTACTGGATTACCTATCAATCAATATCTGCCATGTTAGCAAAGACCACAGATCTGGCGATTTGGCTAAATATCATTTTCCTCATGTTCATAACAATGATACCATTTACATTTAAACTAACAAATATATATGATACCAATATCTATGCCTATGGATTTTACTGTGTAGTTCAAATTTTTGCCGGTTTTATGCTCTTTGGCATATGGACTCATGCGCTGAAAGCTAAGCTGATATCTCCTAATAAGGCTATTGACAAAGATATTATATATTTGACATATTTCCGTACTACTGTGATACCTGTGGTCTTCATGATTTCATTTGGGATTTCGGTTTATTCTCTTGATTTTGCCTTGGGAGTCCCTGCCCTTATCATTCCTGCCTCATTGGTAATGAGATTCATTTTTAGAAAAAAGAAAGATCTATACCTGACCGACTGAGTAGTGAAGTTACACTTCATTACTCGACCATGTCCAAACTCTACTCTCATAGATCTGGAAGTTAAAAAGAATGAATAACACACTGTAGAATGCCTGCTATTTAATCTTAGTCTGGTCAGAAGTGAAGTCGGAGATTAGCGCCCAAATACAAAACTAGAGTCGACGGCAGACTATACGCATTTTAATATAAAACTACAACTGTCACAAGAATACATTAATTTATCGAAGCTTGAGTATAGTTCCATGAATTCGTGGCATAACGGACATTCTATCTCAATGTCAAGCTCAGACATTGGTAGTTCCGATTGATCCTGTTGACTAACTTCCTCAGTTTCCAGAGATTGCTCTTCATGTCTTACTTCTAGGGGAACAAACTCGGTTCGGGTATGTTTTGTCATATTCAGTATTCACTAAAATGATTATTATATGACCTATGACTTTTGGGTAGGGGAGGGTGGCGAACTCGAACATTATCGATTATCTTCAGTCTCATGCATGTAGTCATTTCATTCGGATTAATCGCATGATGTTCAAGCAAGTGTAAAATCGTATTATCTGCAACTGTCTCTTCATTGATACCATAAATAGTGTAATTACAATCGAGTCCGACATCTTTGCAGCGAACACAGAATAGTTGTATACAATTTTCGTATGATTGGGACATTTGAATAATGCAGTAAGATTTGTTATATTTACGGTGTGATGTATTGTACTAGGAACTACGATCTATGAAATCCTAAGTGTAAATTGACACTAATAATTTATTTCATGAGACTAATGAAGAACTTGAGAACTTCTGTACATAACCTCCACACTCTCCGTCTTCAGTTTGAATCGATTCAGAGGTCAGCAGCAGGATCTTGAGTAAATGGCGCTTCAACTCTGCCGAAAGTGTTGCAGCAGCTAATCCGTAAGCCAGAATGACAGTATTCCTACTTGACTTGTACCAAGAATAAAAGCGGAGAGTAAGCAACCCTGTCATAATGATAGCTAGACCACTGCTTGAACTCTCAACAAATGAGACTATAAATAAATTTGGATAGCATGAAACTTTAGCCAAATTAATATGAGTCATTCTAATTTTGATCGAGATCTATTTGTAAAGTAGATCAGATGGAGCTCACAAAAAAATTAAAGTCATAAACATATTTATGCCAATCAGGCGAGTATGATCGGAAGGAGAATGTTTGATCATTCGTTAAAAGAAAAAAATTGGATTATTTGAAAACTCTGCTGCAGCTTCTTTTGCTGTGTTCGCGATTGTTTTTGCATTGTTCACATTAATTCTTGAAAGCTCTTCTGTTTGTCGTTGAACTCGTTCAAATGCATTTCCAAAAGCATCAATGTTCCCAAATAAGATATCATTATTGATTCTTGTTGCTGCTG
>JARBAV010000053.1 GCA_029237515.1 Nitrososphaerales archaeon | reverse complement strand
ATGGATAGTAAGTGAAAAGCTGTCTAGGAGATACTCTAGTAGAAATATAAAAAAAATTGCTTGCCTGACCTAAGGTTTTGAGAATGGTCAATGAAAGAGTCGTTTTGCCTGTGCCAGCCATACCCTTAATGAGAAGCGCGTAAGTATCGCGCCTAACAAAGCGCTCTAATTCATCAGGTATTCGGTCTGATTTAGTGGCAGAACTTTGCCTTCGAGGTTCATTCATCGGATATTAGGGGATAAGTAAGTCCTGCTACTACTAAAACCATTTCTGCTGTAGTAGCTCCAATATCTCTACAATGGTAGACATCTTGAAAATTCTCCTTTTCAGATAGGTAGAGTGTGGGGTTGCTGTCTGCTACCAGGGTTCCAATCCCCTCTGGAAGGAAATAGCATCAATTAAACCTTCAGCATATCCTATACTCAACACAGCTAAATCATTTTTTCCTTGATTTAGAAATTTCTCAGCATCTTGAACATAATATTCCGCATTATCAAGTACGGCGATAATTCCTTTGTATTGTGTTGAATCTGTAGGGAGTCGTTTTCTAAGTTCATTTACTGCCCTCTTAACAGAGGGAACATACTTTTCAACCATTCTTGTGGAAATTCTCATAACATGCGAAGAGTTTTCACCTGGTTCATCCAATACCGAAGTTATACAGCATATCGCTTCCTTCTCTACGAAATGAAGTCGCCCAGGCACTATAAGAGAGTGAGGGCCAGTCCCATAATCTATCTCCATAAGAGATCGAACTTGACCTGAAATGATCTTTTTATCAGTTCTTCCAATCCTTGACGCAACAAGTACAAAGGTCTCATCCGTGAATGCGCGACTTCTCTGATCCTTTTCGACGTCCATTAACGTCTTCAAAGCAACAGTAGGATCCAGAAAGAATGGTGAGATCTTGTCCTTTGTCTCGCTATACTCGGTCAAGATTAGGGTATGATTTCCCAGCAATAAATTATCCAGTAATGTGTTGTAGACACTGACGGCTGACTGAGGTTCAGACATTATAGTTGAAACCCTGCCGAACTTGTAAATTTGCAATCCACTCTCACCGATTAGGGAGGTGATGCCGGATGCAGAATGGATCACCTCCACCTTGATGCCTCTCTTAGTTGCTCGTATGAACAATTCGATGTAAGTGGTAGCGATTAGAGCTTCCCCATAAACTATTAGAGCTACCTTATTGTTAACTGCTTGTTCCAGTATTTCACGGCCATCCTCTACAAACAATCTTCCTACAACACTTACATCATTGTCACTATGCTTACAGTAGGCACTTAAGTTACTAAGATCGGCATCTGATAAATAACCTGTAAATCTTTCAATGTAAATTAGGTCGCATGTTTTCAGGATTTCGCGGCCTTTCATATTCATTCCACCAAGGCCTTCTATTCCGAGTCCGATTAGCCATAACATTGTAGTCTATCCTTTCACCCCAATTATCCTGTTCCCTAATGCAAATCTTTCTTTAGATGATGTATCCTTGAGATGTGAAATAACGCCCTCGTATAAATTTCGATGCTTGATATATATTCTTGAATTTTTATTCTTTCATTTGTAGTATGGGATGAATGAGGGTCGCCCGGCCCATATGTCACTGCAGGCATTTTTAGGGCATTTCCCAAAATATTCATATCTCCAGTACCGGTCTTGCGAATTAGTAAAGGTCTTACCTTGCATATGTCCATGATCGATAAGGAAAGCGCCCTAACTAGCACCGATCTAAATTCAGCTTCAAAAGGCTCAGTCCTATCTTCTGTCCTGTATTTCATAACACTCCCATTAGATTTGGATACCTTGCTAACTACAGAATCTACTTTTGCCAAAATATCATCACAAGTAGTTTTCACGGGTATTCTGATATCTATTGTTGCTTTGCACCGCTGCGGAGTGACATTGTGACTAGATCCTCCTTCTATCTCTGTTATTGAGCACGTGACCGAATCGGATCCACCTGATAGCGATTCTCTTCCACATAATTCCGTCCTTAATTCGTTCCACAAGGCAGACATCTCTTCAATCGAGTTTCTCGCCAACCAAGGTGCGCTAGCATGAGCACTGGTCTTTACGTCACAGATAAGCCTTATCGCTAGCCTTCCTTTATATGCGATGGTAATTTTGTCGATACCGCTGGGCTCACCGAATATTGCATAGTTCACATCCAAGTGTTTAGAAACTAGATGTTTTATTCCAGTTGCATTTCCTTCTTCATCGACAACTGCAGCAAAGATAATGGTTCCACGCTGTTTAGGAAACTCAGAAGCCGCAAGCAACATTGAGATTAGTGGAGCCTTTGCATCAGAGGCTCCTCTACCGTAGATAAATCCATCTTGTATTCTAACCGGAATACTTCCAGGAACGGTATCCATGTGACCGCAAAGCAGGATCCTCGGTTCGCCATTACCCTTGGTTGCAATCATATTTCCGACACTGTCTATGTAGGCCTCCTCAAATCCTAACTCATCAATACATTTTTCTTTGAGAGAAATGGCTAGTGGTGACTCTGACCTAGATGGGGTGTACTTTTCAAGCGAACCCTTTAGAAATTCTACTGCATAGCCGTATGACACCAATTTTATCTATTTCTTGCTCCTGTTGAATATTCAACAGTAAGCATGGGTATATCTACGCCAGTTACTCGTACTGTATTTTTAAATTCTGTCGTGCTATTAACTTCATGCACCATTAATCCAACCTCGTCGCTCTCCATCAGATCCACTCCTACAATTTCTCCTTGAACTGCATCTGATGCCTTTAGACATAAATCTTCTAATTCATTGGTAACTGGACAAGGTTCAGCCCTCCCTCCAAGAGCCATATTTGTTTTCCATTCTTCGTGTCCTGAATATCGATAGATAGCTGCCGCTACTCGATTGCCAATTACTATCGCTCGGATATCTCTAGGTGGCCGTTTTACAAACTCTTCAAAAAAATAAATTCGATATAGTGGAAACATGTACTCTCTGCTTTCAATAACAGCTTCGGCAGCATCCCTGTCGCGCAATAATCCTATCAATCTTCCCCAACTCCCGACAGTAGGTTTTATAACTACAGGGTATCCAATTTTCTCTATAGCTGACAAAGCAGATTCGGCGGAAAATGCTGTAATAGCCTTAGGTGTTTTAACACCGTTCTTCCTTAGAGTGACGTGTGCAAACAGTTTGTTGCCACAAATGTTTGATGTTTCAAATGAATTTATGACTCTATATCCTAGGCCTTCAAGCATCGATGTGGAATGGACACTTCTGAAATAGCTAACACAACGCTGGATAACAGTACTATTAGATAAGGTGTCATCATCTTTTCCGTCTTCTAGGTTCAGGGATAAAGCTTTGCAATCTAACATGGTGACATTTGTACCTTTTTTCTTCGCTGCTTCGAACAGAGCCTTTTCTTCCCATCTAATGTTGTCGTAAAGAATTGTGAGAGAAGGTGTAGGAGTAGTATTAATTTTCTCTTTGTTCACTGACCCCAGTCCTCACCGACAACTTGGGCCGGTTTGATATCAAACCCTTTCTCGCTTTTTACCAGTTCGTAACTTGCACCACAGTCTGCACAAGTCACTATCTCTCCCTCCATCGAATCATCTGGAATCTTTACTTCAGCGTCACACTCTGGACATTTTACCAATTTTCTTTTCTTTCCTCAGTCTTAACTTTTGCAACAGCATCATTAAGTATCTTTCTCTCCAGTCTGTCGTCTAAGTACAATTCGAGTACATCTCCCATTCTAAGTTCCTTTAGACCTCGAGCTAGTGTTTCAGCTTCTTCCCTGCCGGTATTCAATCCCAAGAGTGACAGCAAGTAACCGGCACCATTCTTCCCTGCCAATTCCCCGAAAACTATCTTACGTCTATTTCCAACCAATTTAGGCTCAAGTATCTCATAGGCAGAAGGGTCTCTCAGGATCGCGGCAAGATGCGTCCCTGCTTTATGTTTGTATGCGCTATCGCCGACGATAGGTTTCGATTCGGGTGTTTCCAGATGCGTATACTGTGATATCGTTCTTGAAAGGTCTTTTAGCATATGAAGTCTCAAGTCAGATCTGCAATCATAAATGAAAGTTAGTGCTACTGCAGTTTCAGCCAACGACGGGATACCAGTTCTCTCCCCAAATCCGTCAATAGTAGTATGAATCTGATCTGCTCCAGCGTCGCAACCGGCCAATGCATTAGCCAAAGCCAGTCCTACATCATTGTGGCAGTGAACGTCGAGAGAAGTCTTGGCTGCATCTATATGACTGAGAATCAACGTTACCATTTTGTGCATTCCTACCGGCCTCATTATGCCTACGGTGTCCGGCAGGCTTATCCTTTCAATACCTCTCTTATTCATTTCAACACACATTTCTACCAAAAAGTCTGGGTCAGTTCTACTTGCATCCTCCATTGTGAACCGCGATTTCAGACCGTGCGATTTAATGTAATCTGCTACTTCTAAAGCTCGAACTTTTGCTTCTTCTCTTGAAATTTTTAATTTGGATGCAAGGTGGATATCTGATATCCCTAAATAAGTGGCTACCCATGTCGCTCCACAATCTATTGCCCGATCTACATCGGATTTAATCGCTCGGACATGGGCTAGTATGTCGGCTTTCAAGCCTTGCCTAATAATAGTCTTGGTAGCCTCAAAGTGATCGTTGGAAACAACTGGGCTTATCTCTATCTGATCAACGCCAAAAGAATCAAGCATCCATGCAATCTGTATCCTCTGTTTTATTGTGAAGGATACACCGGGATGCTGTTCGCCCTCTCTGAGGGTTGAATCTAGAATTCGAATTCTTCGCGTTTTAAGCTCTCTTGATTCATTGTAAAGATTTGCGAAATGATTTGGATCCTCTGATTTTAGCGACAACTACTAACATTAAGTTCATCTTTCGCACATGTTATAAATCTTTTCGCAACTGAATCGACTAATTACGTTGGCAACAATTACAATTCCCGACACCTTATTCCGGATTTTTGACTGTAACCGCGAAGGAAATAATACTTATTATCGATTTCAGGTTCATCTAATCGTCTTTAAGATGATCACTGTATTCGTATCTGATACTCCTTCACTCTTCCGAACTTCGTCGATGCACTTGTTAATTTCAGATATTGAAGGTGCGGAAATAACAGCAGCTATGTCGTACTGTCCTGTTATCTCATAAATGACTTCTACGCCTGCTAGCCCCATTAATTTTCCAGATACAAATGAGGTATCCGAAGTGGAATTGACAGAAATCAATGTGATGGCGCTTGTTTTATCTCCACTGTTTATTTCCACAGTAAATTTCTTGATGATTTCTCGCTTGGTCAAGTTCTTGACTCGTCTCCTGACCGCAGATTCTGATAGACCTATTTCATTTGCTATTTCGACAAATGGCCTTCTAGAATCCGCCTGAAGGATCTTGATTATCTTGACATCCGTAGGATCTATGGACTCAAACAGATCTTTTTTCTTCCTCCAATGATAACAGCCTATCTAGGGTCGTAACGAATTTCAAGACCAATTCTCGATCAATTGACAAAGGCGGTAACAATCTGATGATGTTTCGGCCCGAATACAACATTAAGATACCATTTGAAATGCCGTCCATAAGTATATTTCTCACATCAAATCTCAGCTCTAATGCAAGCATCAATCCCAATCCCCTTACCTCTCTCACTATTTTGTGTTTTTCTTTAAGCTGAAACAGTAATTCCTTGAAATAGCGTCCAGTTTCCGCCGAGTTCAAAATCAACCCGTCAAGTACCAAGGCGTCGATAGACGCACTTGCGGCCGCACATGCTAGTGGATTACCTGCAAAAGTAGACGAATGTTCACCAATTTTCATACTCTCTATAATTTCATTTTTTGTGATGGTTAATCCCATAGGAAACCCCCCTGCTATACCTTTT
>JARBAV010000502.1 GCA_029237515.1 Nitrososphaerales archaeon | reverse complement strand
TGAGCCATTGTAACTTGGTCTATGTCTGTCACATTTAAAGAATAGGCCACATTATCCTCATTTAATGTAGCTCTAAATTCAGCTAGTCCAGTAGCATTTGTCTCTATTGGCGGTACTTCCATATCGCCGAAGAGTTTTGCAGAAAATTGCTGCTCAGATACTGTTGCAAATGCAAAAGTTGGAAAACTGATTGCAATGTTACTTCCTATTATTACTGGTGACACTACGACAACTAATAACATCACGATGGGTATTCCAACAACTACAATTCTCATTGGTATAATGATAACTATTTTATAATATTTAAAGGGATTCCAATTCAGATAAGGTGTTATTTGGCTGCTTCTACTTGTCATCTTAACCATTATTTTAAAAATTTGGGAGGAGACCTAGGATGGCAGATAGATAGACAAGTAAGCTAATAGTTCAAATGATGTATTAGATTTATACACTTGAGCTGCCTTCTGGTAGTACCAAGAAAGGCTCCTCTTTTATGCTGTTAGATTAGATCTATGAAGGAAGATTCGGTGAGATCTTTCATACAATTTTTCCTATAGACTTATCTTTAGTTTGAACTTGGGAGTCGGATATTTATTAACCTATGTATCTGTCCAATTCGCTAGACAAGATATCTAGCAGTATCTCCGATTCATTATATCTCATTATTCTAGATTTCGGAACCTTATATTCTTGTTTCGTTCCCTTGGATATTATGATTATATCATTATATTCGATTGCCGCAACATATCCTAGATCTACCATATCCATAGTCATGACATCCTTGTAAAGAATTTCATCTTCTTTGAATATAGGCATAGTCATCTGATTTATCTATTAATTATATGAACTAACCATTATTAAAAATCTATTTAACTTAGTTAAGTGATTGATCTGATTCATGACGGATTACCTTGGGAATCGCATTCAGACAAAATAATGCTTTGCCATATTTTCCAATCATGAGAACATGACGAACTATAACATTTAGCCAAAACAAAGATTAAGAGATCCTTAACCTAAGTAATCGAACTTTAACGCGCTGAGTGTTATATATGATTCGTAACATGAGGATGATTCATACAAGTTGCTATTTGAATAAACAATTTAACGACGGTATAAGCCTTGTCCCTGTTGGTCTTGCTTTGCTAATCATGGCTCTTTCTCTTACCGCAATAGCAATTAGCTTTGTATCATTTGGTCACTTGACGGGTTATGCATCTAAGATTATGGAACAACAGCAAAAAAGACTTAGGCAACAATATGGATTAGCACCTGAGCATATTGTTACAGATCCCAAGATTCTTCAAGTTCCACCTTCACTCAGAGAAATGCTTAGTGCATAATATAACGACTCTAAATAAATGAAAAACAATAGAAAATCACCAAAAATCCTATTATCAGTATGTGAGCTTAATTTCATAAGGAAGTCTTCCAGGATAAAAGATCTAACATAATCCTTTGTTATCTCATTCTCTATTGATGAGCGACCTGCATGATCCGTCAAGTACTCAAAGAGTGTTACACAAGCTTCTAATTCAGACATGATGATATCTCCCTTATTGAGACAAAGTCTATGATATGAAAGTTCCATTTACTAATGACCTTTTTTGTACAAGATCTAATAGTTCCAGATTGTAGGTCATACGTAGCCAAACATGATCATAGCATACACTCTCCCTCGGCTTGTCGTATGTCACTGATTATATCGCAAGTTGACGAACATTTGTTCATGCCAAAACATAAACTCTTTGAGTTGAACAAGATTATCGGAAGAAGAATTGGGTCTCTTAAGGAAGAGATCGAGATAGCAACTAATGTACACCTTAACCCGTTGTACGTAATCGATCTAACAGATGAGATAGAATCTCTACGGTGGGTGACAAGAATTATCAAATGGATTTTGGATAGAGCTATCGACGGGCGTCAACAACTTGGAGTAACCAGAATGAGATTGGAATTAGAAGACACTAAAAAATTTGAAAATATGCTGCATGAAAAAATTCAAGAACTAGAGATAGAGCTCGAGGATTCATTTACTGCTCGAGAAAAAGAGGTTCTAACAAACGAAATTGACACTCTAGGATGTGTCTTAGGCCATCTGTTCGATCTGAAATCTGGTGGTGATGAAATACAAGCTAGTAAACTCTTAGAGACTAACAACTATTTCCATATTGCTGATAAAATAATATTATCACATAACTATCCAATGCAATAACAATAATTGATGGATATCTTCCATAGTAAACTAGGTAAATAATTTTTTGGCAACAAATAGCGCTTATAATATTAAGTTTCAAATAGGCCCAAATCTTCGAACTGATGATTCAACTTTGACAAAGCAGGAAAATATTGAATCGGAAATCAGTAAGAAACTAAATACGATTGGCGGTATTAAGGACTCTAATATAACACGACAGGTACATCTGGATAGCATATCTTCAGCTAATGAGGAAATATTGATTTTCTTTCCTACTGCTAATTCATTTCTTAGGTATGAAAAGATTGGAGCTATTGAGAGATTAATAGATGTAGTCAAGCAACGAAACGTCAGAGTAAAGATATTGGTACCCCATCATGTACTAATCGAGAAGTTTGTAGAACAGAATTCATATTTGCTAGATACAACTCACAAAATGAAAACCTATGAAGACCATAATATTAGTAATAGTAATAGTAATAGTAACGTTGAATCGATCATATTCATTCAAGAGATCTCAGGGACTAAAGCTACGATACTAATAATCGATAAGAATATTTCAATCGTAACAGAACTAGAAGATGACATCGGGGAGTCATCTGAAGGAGCGACGGGTTTTTCAACGTATTCGACTGACGTCTCTTGGATTTTTCCTTACATATTTATTTTTGAGAACTTATGGGCCCAAGCTGGGTTATATCAACAAGTAAAAAAAGTAAATGAGAAACTGATAACGCAAGACAAAAAGTACAAGGAGTTTATCAGTGTAGCTGCCCATGAGTTGCGTACGCCAATCCAACCCATAATAGGATTATCTCACCTTTTAGTATATGAAAAAGAATCGCTCATAGGAAAAGAAGAAGAATCATTAGAGATAATAATGAGAAATGCGGTGAATCTCAGCAAACTCGCTGAAAATATCCTTGATCTAACTAGAATAGAGAATGATAATTTAAAGCTAAAGAAAGAGATTTTTGATCTTGACAAATTAATACTTGAAGTAATTTCTGATTTCGAAAAACAATTTGCACAATCTCATCATCTTAATCATCATCACCAAAAACGTGCAAAGTCTAAGATAAAGTTATGGTATCACAATCAACAATCTGGCGTTGTACATGATGAAGATGATGAGGAAAACGATATTGGAATGGATGCTCTACAATTAAGACATAGATTTGAGGATAGTGTTGAAATTGAAGCTGACAAAGTAAGAATTTATCAGGTAATTTCAAATTTAATTAGCAATGCGATCAAATCAATTGATGATGTAACTGGAATAATAGATGGTGAAAAGACAGGTAAAATAATAATATCTATGAGATGTGCAAACAGCTACCAACATCTTGCAGATTCTGATTATCAGATTGGCCATGGAATTGGCTATAATGATAATTACTATAGTAATGAGCGCAACAAAAATGGTCGTTGTTGTCAAATATCATCTGATACAGTGGCTGTTGTTACAATCACAGATACTGGGGGAGGAATAGATTTGGAAATAATGCCAAGATTATTTACAAGATTTGCTACCAATTTCAAGACAGGTACAGGATTAGGATTGTTCATCTCAAAGAGTATCATAGAAGCATATAAAGGCAAGATATGGGCCTATAATAATAAAGAAGGACAAGGTGCAACCTTTCAATTTTCTATTCCTTTAAAAACTCAATAGTATCGTTAAAATCCGTGGGCCTGACTTCTAGGAATGTTATTGAGAATTTCCTGAACTTCCATGCAGTATAGATTTTTTCGGTTTCTGTAGTATTGAGAATCAGGGTGATGTTTATAGCAACGCCCATTATTCGCTTCTACATATTCATATTCATCATTGTACTAGTTTCATCAGTCTTATTATTTGGTATCATATTATCTTGTAACGGGGAAGACGTATCCATATTCATTGAATTGTCCATTGACTTCATGCCATCATCACTGGTATTACCCATAGGATCAGAAGGAAGCGATATCATCCCTGCCAAAGATAGAATTCCAATCGATATGAAGCAGATACCAGTGGTTCTAGCTATCCAGAGCCCTCCTTTAACCGAAATCTTTTCAGCAAAGATGATAGCGGCAAACAGGCCCATCCAGAAGATATTCATCCACCCTAATGCTACCATAAGTAAAAAGTATGGCCAGCAACATCCCAAGCAATAAAGGCCATGATATGTTCCCATCTTCAATGCTCCAGCCGCCCCTTTTTGCCATCTTCTCATAAAGAAACTAAGAGGAGATTCGCAATACCCAAGACATCTAGCCTTCAGCGAACTGAATTGATAGATCCCAGATATGATCAATAGGATTCCGTATATAGTATTTATCGAAAACTGCTCCGTTTGCTGTTGCTGCTGTGAATTTAGAATATCATTTATTCCCAATTGCGTTAACAATATATCTAGGGCATAAGACCATCCAATAAGTAGAACTATCCCAATAATAGCCCAGATTGCAAGATATGAAAGTATGAAAACCATCAAATAGTAAGTCTTGAGCCTGAACACATAGCTTAGATTATGGATCTTTCTACGTTTATCTTGATCTTGATCTTGATTTGCCGAACCTGGTATGCTATTGTAATTTTTATTATTACTATTACTATTGTTATTCTTATCACTGCTGGTATTATCCTGTGTATGATATAACATCTGACTACTATCATGAGAATGAACATTACCTTCGC
>JARBAV010000501.1 GCA_029237515.1 Nitrososphaerales archaeon | reverse complement strand
GCAATGCGAAGAATCTTAGCACCAGTATTATCCGCACATACCAAAGTAGCAGTCATAGGCAACGCTCTTGTTACATAAGGCCTGAATTCCTCCACACCTTTCGCTGAAACAGCTCTTGACTTGGAGGACGTTTATTGTTCCACCTCTATCACCACAAAAGCAACAGTCTTGGTCAAAGGTCGGCATTCTGCTATCCGTACCCGTTTTCCTTCAATTACATCCATACATTCGGGAGCATACGCATGCATTTTCGATTTACTTCTTTCAAATCTCTTGTATTTCGTTACTGGCCTAGAATACTGATGTTCAACTACAACCATTTTTCGAGCCTTAGCACTAACCAAAGTACCCGTAAAAACCCGTCCCCTAACCGAAAGTTTACCGTGAAAAGGACAATTTTCGTCTTCACAGGACCTCCGAGGTGGAGACACAGAAATGCCAATATTTCTAACCATGATTCATCCCAAACTCTTTCTTACAACTCGGTCCTCTGGTCTCCCTATCAGACTGTTTCCACTTATAAAGCAACCGCAAGCAGGAAGAGTAAACCTAATATTAATACAATTTTTTGGCAAACTCTTCAGTACCTCACCACACCTAATAGTGATCATGTTTCTAGTTTCCTTAACAACATATCCAGATAATCCAGAATATGGGCCTGAATTGAACGTGCGAGCGTGGAGTCCGATTAACTCATGAAAAATCAAATTCTCGGGTGTTATCAATGGGTTTCGACTCTCTCATTGAGTATCGTCTTAATTCTCGCAATATCTCTTCTGGTCCATCTGATGCTCGCTGTTTCCTTCTTTAAAGTACCTTTTGCACCCTCAGACCTCAGCTTTGTAAGCTCTGATGACAGTTCATCCAATTTCTCTGAAAGATCCTTATCATTCATTTCGCGTAACACCTTTAGTTTTATTCTACCCATCTTTCTTTCCTTCCGCCTCTACAGATTCATTACCTTCAATGGGCTTCTTCTCTTCTGGTCCTGTTTGCACTTCACTTTCCAGCTTCTGGACTTCCGTGGTTTTGTCACTAGTTTCTGAATCGATCATCTCGAACTCCTTTGGCATTTCGTTTTTAAGCGCTATTTTCAGCTGTATTCCCATCAAACCCATCTTAGTGAGTACATGAGTGACGCCATACCTTACCACTTTGTTCGCCACATCGCCGCTCTTTGGGACCAAACCTGCAGCGTGCTTTTCGAAATGGGCTCTTTCACTTCTCAGTTTACCTGCTACAGTGATCTCAACACCAAGAGCACCTGCATTCATTATCGTGTTATTTGTCCATATCGCTGCTCTTCTGAATGCAGTACCTCGTTCAATTAATTGTGCAATTCGATTACACATAATCTTGGGGTTCAGCTCAGGGGCTTCAAGTTCAGTGACAGAGATCTGAGGATTGGATAAACCGAACTTTTGTTCCAACTTTGAAGTTAAATCTTTTATTCCAGTGCCCTTCCTCCCGATCACCAACCCCGGACGAGTAACACTTAGAGTGATTCTGGTTCCTATTGGCGTCTTTTGAACATCTACGCGTCCATATCCTGCATCTCTTAGAGTTTCCGAAAGGAACTCGTCTAACTCAAGATTTCTAAAATTATTTTTCATTACATTATTGATAGCACTCATTCATGAACCCTCTTTTCCTGTGCAACTAGCTCAAAATGTATCAATGTATTGTATTTGGGACTAGATCTTCCCATAGCTCGGGGAGTAAATCTCTTTATCTTTGTACCTTTATGTACTACGGCACTTGTGATCTTCAATGCGTCCAAATCCATTCCCTTATATTCCGCATTTGCCTCAAGATTGTCCAACAACTTCAACACTTCTCTAGCTGCTTTCTTAGGATATCGACCTGAACAAAAGCCATCACGGATATTAGACCTATGAGCAACCTCATTATTGTACCTTCTGTATGGTACAGCTATCTTCCTAGCAATTACCTCTTCAAGAAACAGGCGAGCCTTTTCGATCGACATTCCTCTAATAGCTACTGCCACCTCTCTAGCATGCTTATGCGAAGTTGACTTATCCCTTATAGAAGCTCTTACGTGTCTCGACTTGTCAAAATTTTCTAAAGCATATCCATACTCTGGCATAATACATTCACTTTAAGGGCACGTACAGACTGGATCTTGATGAACCTACTCCAGGAGCTCCGTGTTGAACGCGTTTATTAGTGATAGAGTACTCACCCACGTAATGCCCGACCATCTCGGGTCTAATACTTACAGGAACGAATTCTTTCCCGTTATGGACTTTAATAGTCACCCCTATCATATCCGGCAAAATAATCATATCTCTAAGGTGGGTTTTTATCTCGTCAGTCGACTTTCCTTCCCTAGTTTGTTTTATTTCTTCGCGAAGTTTTCTCTTTTCATCCGTCATGAATTTACTCACTCTTTTATCCAAAGAACGCCTCTGTCTTGAGTTCAAAAGTGGCAAAAGTGATTCTATGGGTAATGCCTGAAGTTGCTCAGGTAAATAACCTTTAAACTTAAACTCTCTAACCATCTATATCACCGTCTGCATGATTATTCCTCTTTTAAACGTACTGGGAAGAAGCAACCCTAACCGAACTGAAACAAACCCTACACCAGGCCCAACGTCGTAGCCAAGTCTCTTGCTCCATTTGGATCACTGAACTTCACAGCAGCCTTCTTTCCTCTGATCGTTCTTGCTGTGTTAATATCTACCACCTCGGCATCGTACAAAACATTCATTGCTTCCCTTATCAGTTTCTTTGTGCTCCTTTCTCTGACAATGAAGACCAATTTGTTCTCCTTTTCAATCATATTGAACGTTTTCTCAGTAATATAAGGTTGAATGAGAACCGACCTAGCATCTTCTATTGAAAGCTGCTGATCCCTTGCAGATATTTCTTTATTCATTCAGTTTTCCTCTCGAAATTTGTGCCATATTCATCGAATTTCATTAGCTCATCAATCGCATTCTGTGAATACACGGTCAGCCTTATTGGTTTGGATCCAGGCATTAGGTCCATTACATTCAAACTATCCACTGCTTTTACATCAACTCCCGCCAAAGATCTTGAGAGCTTCATGATGTTGCTGTTTTTAGATACTACTAGCAGAACACTTACACCAGAAGATCTACCATGCCTTCTCGAAGTTCCCCTTACAGTGTGGCCCTTCGACTTCGCACGTTTCAAATCCCCCTCCAAGCCCAAATTTATTAAGGTGGTACTAAAATCACTAGCCTTGTCTAACGATTCAATCTTATTTGAAACAATTAGAGGGAGTTCGAGACTGTCCTCAAGCTGATGTCCACGTCGCTCTACGAGATCACGCCTTGAAGTTGCTGCGATAGCTGAACAAAGTGCTAGGATTTTCTCTTTCTTATTGATCTTCTTGTATATTTTTCTAAAGGAAATTGGAGGATGTGCAACTCTTCCATGTCTTACACCGGCGACCCCCGCAGCTTGACCTGCTCTGGGAAACCCTTGCCCCCTGGCCCTTGCAATTCTCGCAATCCCTAGACCGGTATTGCGGGACTCAGCACTAACAATCTCTCCTGCTAAGGGATACCTTCCCTGTGCCTGGAACGAATGGGAGAGTAGGCTGACGTATGTTTTGTGAATTACTGCAGGATGATATGGTGTAAGAAAGACGTGTGGTAAATCTATTGAT
>JARBAV010000500.1 GCA_029237515.1 Nitrososphaerales archaeon | reverse complement strand
CAAGAACAAGAACTTGAAAGCACTTGAAGAAATGGTGGATGAAATGATTAAATCTATTAAAGAAGTACAAGCGTTTTAAGAATTTTCTGTAGGTCTACGAGTTAAAAATTAGGCATGCAAGCCTTATATTGTACATAACAAGGCCTAGTTCCAAAGCCGCCTGGACTACAATACCAATACTGAGCAAAACGTACACGACAATCCATCTCGAGACGTCATGTTCTACAGTCCGCTGAAATATGGTCCTTTCCGATTTTTCTGAGCCAAAGGATTTCTGTTTCAATAGTATCATGATCTCATTCTTATTAATTGTAAAATCGACTGACGGGATATGATTATCGATACTCTAAATAGCAACTATAATTATTGCAATATTACGACCATATGAATCAGCATCGAAAATATAACCTCAGTGAAATATTTTTCTTCTGCATCTGTAAACGCAAGACTAAGAATTTTTATAAAGCAAGTATTATTTTGTATAGGTGTAATCTTTGACCTCTCATACAGTTCCTTTGATAATGATAGTGGACGACGATAGCGATACAGCAAATCTATTCAAGGATTATTTAGAAGAGCATGGTTATCAAGTCGAAAGTTACACTAATCCTCTTAATGCGTTATCTAGTTTCAGACCTGGTCATTACGATCTTCTACTCATAGACGTGAAAATGCCTATAATGAACGGGTTCCAGTTGTATCGAGAGCTAAAGGAGGTAGACGAGACTTGCAAGGTATGTTTTATAACGGCCTTCGAGGTCTATTATGAGTCTCTCATGGAATTCTTCCCGAATTTGGACGTCACCTGCTTTATCAAAAAGCCAATAGCAAAGGAAGAATTATTGAGCCGTATTGATGGTGAACTTGGATTATAAGTGTGAAACTGTAAATCACATAAATTCATTTTGCTATGTGCTCCATTTAAGTAATTACTGAGCTGGTTGTATGTACTGCAATGTTTGCAAGTAGCTGAGACTTTGAAAAAAAATTTATCAAGCGGTTGAATTAGATAAAAGGTTGGCATCAAAAGTATCATTGGTGGAGAATATTCAAAGGAAAAGTGTCGAACCAATTGAAGAGGTAAGAGCATTCGAGAGCCAGATATAGGACTGGGGATGAGGTGGCAAATCTGGGTTGTCAAATAATATCTCAAAGAACACTTCCTCTATAATCCCATTTACATCATAAATACTTCCCATATTTCCAGTATCTAAGCAGTAATGCACTTCTACCAAAGTACTTGAGTCGACTATGAATAACTATGGTAACTACAATAAAATTTTTCCGTAAAATAGTCAAATGCTTCAGGACAAAGTGAAATGCTCATATGCAAAATCGGTTTTCGTCTTCAATATCTCAAGATCAACGATATTTTCTCTGGGTAGTGATGAATAAAGGCAATCAATATTTTTTATAAGATAGAGGAAATTCTTTAAGATAATTATCACTGGAATCACCAATCGGCTGAGCGCTGCTGATACTGATAGATACCACATGCTCATCTCTAAAGAGACTTTATTTCCATCTGCAAAGTCTAATTCACTAAATTTGCACGAAATTTCCTGGGCTACAAATTTGTTTACCTTCTTTAGACTTGCTCTCGGCTCTATGTCAAGGCTAGTTAGATCAGGATACAAGGATAGGATGTCTTGGAAAGTTCTTAATTTGGGAAAATTTGGGAAAAGTGTGGTCCTCAAAGTTCGCTGCCGATCATCAAACTCTCTGGGTTCAAGCATTAGCTTTAGCTCTCTGGCGGTTACGTGACGATTATTGTGCAACAAGATCTTATGGTCCTCCCGTTAGAACCCTTTCGCCCGAAGTTTATTATACTTCTGAGGGCACTTGTGGAATACCTGAAATAGAGTAGGGTGTTTTTATTGCGTAAAACCAATCATACTGCATAAAGGACCTACTAGACAAAACATTGGATCAGTAAAAAGCTATTTTCGGGGTTGACTTAGTATTTCGATTGTCATTTGACATAACGAACTCAGGAATTGCAGTTGATTATCTTTCAAAATGATCTTCGATACAATGCTCATAAAGCAATCACCTTTTCCAGATACAATAGTGAAGCTTCTGCAGCAAATAAAGGAGGTACGATTGATCTTCGACCTGCTCTACATTGTTTGTTATGGGCATGTAAAATGGCATCGACTATCTCTGCTGGTTTTGCCTCTGGAAAAAGAGACCACAGCAGTGCTATCCCTCCGGTGACAAATGGTACTGCAAAACTAGTGCCGCTCATTTGGGTGTAGCCTCCCCCTGCAAAAGCGCTGATAATCCTTTCGCCCGGAGCCAAGAGCCCTCTTTTGCCTATTGAGGGCCCAACGTTGGATAGCGAGGATAGCATACCTTTGTCATCACACGCGGCAACAGGAATAACCCAAGTATGAAATAATGCTGGGGAAAATCCGACGCTACCTTGGTTGCCGGCCGCTGCCAAAATTAGCACATTTTTTCGTATCGCATATTCGTATGCTTGGGTAAGTTCGTCGCATTGCAAAATTGAGGAACTCGATAACCCGATACTTAAATTGATTAGCTTTACGCCTGCATCAACAACCTCAATTATAGCTTCGGCTAACTCGATGGGCGTGCTCGAAGGAAGATACCGATTAAATTTGCCAACTTTCTCGTTAGTCTGCTCTTCAAGAAATATTGGTCTCAATACGATCTCACATTTGGGACATATCGCAGGCGCTGCAGTATTTCTACCGCCAACCAATATTCCTGCAACAAATGTACCGTGTGTGCAGGCAAGACTATCAGAATTTCTACATGAGTCCAATTGGTCTCCGGTGACTGTCCTGACTGTCGCACTATTGAATGCAGGGTGGTTTAAATCTATCGGCCCATCAATGATACCTATTGATATATCATCCCTTCCTTCTGTTCTCTTCATCAAGGGAAGCAATCCTATGATTTCAAGAGAAAGCATGGAAGGAATCAATTGCATATTCTAGGCAGCTACAGCATTGTTTAGAATTTATCATTTACCTGTCATAATAAGGAGAGAGTTTTGTTACAAGGTATGGAAACAGGCCTGAAAGCCCCACTCTGCAGAACCATTTTTCGTCTACATCCGTCT
>JARBAV010000499.1 GCA_029237515.1 Nitrososphaerales archaeon | reverse complement strand
TGCTATTGTATGTGCGTCATTCTTGCGTTCTATTCTAATTACCTGCTCGACAGAAACCATATGTTTGATCAGATCCGTGTATTTCAAATGCTTCCCAGTGCTAAAATTTCTCGTATCGGCTTGCTGCTCTAGGATATCATCTATTAAAGCCTTTTTAATCTTATTATCTTCGGCTAGCTTGATAAGGCTATTAACAATATTAACGTAATCGGTGATCAATATTGCCATCCTTTCATCAAACAGAGTCCTATCATTATACGTCAAGTCATTTTTTCTGTCTACAAGTGCGTCATAATCAGCAGGTAAAGAATCCTGCTTGATTGGATGTACATTAACTATGAAAACGCGTAGTGGGGGAACTTCAGATTTTCTAATGGAAGCCCAATACCTGCGGTGTTCAATTACGGCCTCCTTGAGTGGAGTATTTGCGATAATGCCACCGTCCCAAAAATGGCGCACTTTCTTGGTAGTCCCATACCTACCATTGGAATCTTCGACTCCTAATTTAGTGTAATCATAGTTAACAGGCACTGAACCACTTGCAAGAACAAAGTCAACTTCTATCCCGTCAATGTGACTAATTACATGCTCGTATCCTTCGCGGTCATTAGGTCCCCTTGCAAATTCAGGACCGTAACGGCCATATTCAGTTTTCCGAGTACCATCCTCCTTTTCGTAACTATCAAATACCACAGTGCTTCCTTCCTGCACGTCGACACTCACCAAAAGCAACCGAGGTTCATTATTTTGGTAACTGGTTGCTATCGGAAACTTTGCAAATTTCTCAAGGCTCCTCTTTAACGGTTCGTTGCTATAAAGGTACCTCGTATTAACAGGATCTAAAAACCTCCTATCTTCCAATGTTTTAGAAAAGCCGAACACTTTAGGTACTCCTCTAAGCATGAACTGCTTTGTGCCATAATATCTTCTCGCCGATTCGCTTGATGCCAAATCCTTATTAAAAAAGTGCCAATAATTCCACCATTCATTAAAACCTGGAATTATATCCATGAAGGATTGCGTTGCCATATACTCCCAGAATTCAGTCAGTCGATCTGCAGATCCTTGCCAGCTCTTGTTTTCTTTTACATAACTGACTAGCACAGCTGCGTTCATTGCGCCGATGGAGGTACCCGCTACAATATGAAACAAGGGTTTTCCTTCCCTACCAAGTTTTATGTCCCTTTCAGAAAGCAATTCGTAAGTAGCCTTGTAGACGCCAGCTTCATAAGCTCCTAGAGATCCACCACCTTGGAATACTAATGCCCTTTGAAAGCGATTTGTCGTATTCAATCTTTCAACATTGCAGTAGGAAAATGGATCCTTTTAAAACTTTCATTTAATTTCTAGTTACTCGGACCCCGCATCTCACATGGGTGCTGCCATCTATAATGCACCATGTTTTATTTCTTATTCACTTCAATATTTTCACAATATCCTTGGCAAGTAGTTGAATTGGAAGCTCTATTTAGACTCAAAAGATGATATCTATTGTAGAAATTGCAAATCTACTGTCAATTGGGAATATCGTCTCGCGAGTTCTTGAATTTCCTGATTGTCGTTTACGAGAGTTCCGTAACGATTTTTCAACACCTGCATCACTTCATCATTGCAAATTAGAAAGTTAATTTCATCAAGATATCTCTGGCAAAAGCAAAGGGTATAGGAAGATTGTAAATATCGAAATCATAATAATTGCAATAATAGTGAGTACAATTCCATTCTTGATCATCTCTTTGACCTGTATTTTGCCTTGTTCATAAACTAGTGCATTAGGAGGAGTCCCCATTGGCAGGAGGAACGCGAGGGAACTAGATAATGTAATCCCAGCAAGAAACGGTAATGGAGGCCAATGATTCAATGCAGCCATGCTCGCAACAACGGGTATGAATATAGCTGCCGTTGCTGTATTTGACATAGTATTACCTATAATCATTGTAATAGAAACAATAAGAATTACTATTACTGGGAATGGCAGAATACTTAATGCTGATAATTTGGTCCCCAGATAGTCAGCTAGGCCCGATGTTGTAAACGCCAATGACAGGGAAATTCCTGCACCTAGGATAAATAAAACACCAAGCGGGACTTTTTGCACATCTGACCAGTTCAGAAATTTTTCAGTTCTATTTTTTTTGGAATCACAAATAATGATACGCCACCAAAAATTGCAATAACTGCAGTTTCAATATATGAATCATCACCAGCCCAATATGGAGCTGCGAACATTAAGATTAAAACTATTAGCAAAATGATTAATGAAGCCTTCTGCTCCCTTGTCATTTTTCCTAACTTTTCTTTTTCAGTGACGATTATCTTCCTGATGAGCGTTTCATCCATTTGCTCATTTCTTACTTTACCCGTGAAATATATTATAGATACCATCAACATTGTAACTGTCAATGGAGCAGCTACTGAAGACCAGGTACCGAATGTAATAGTTTTGCCGAATAGCTCCTTTACTATTTCTGCATACATTAGATTAGGAGGAGATGCAATGAGGGTTGTAATACTCCCAATTGAAGAGGAGAATGCAACCCCTAGTAAAAGCATGACCTTAAACTTTGTACTAAATTTAACACCGTTATCAGATAGCAAGGATAAAATGGCGAAAACCATTGGAATAATCAAAATAGCTACCGTAGTGCTCATAATAACCGTGGAAATTAAAGCCGTACAGATCATAAAACCAAGTATTATTCTCTTGGGTGAATATCCGAATATGCTAATGATCCCAAACGCAATTTTTCGTTGTAAACCGGATTTTTCAACTGCAAGAACGACCAGAAACATCCCCAATAGAAGAATAATTATTGGGCTCATGTATTCTGCTCCCACCACTCGTAGTGATAAGACTCCTGTTATAGGAAACAGAGCCAGAGGTAATAGAGAAGTTGCATAAATACTAACAGCTTCTGTGACCCACCATATGACAAGCCAAAGTGTTATACCAGCCACTAGTTTACCTTGATCTGGTAAACCTTCTGGCGCAGGACTAACAAGAAAGATGAAGAACAAAACTGGACCTAAAATGAGTCCAATTAACTTAGTTTTGCTTACTTTCGTAGTTCGGGAGGACCGGCTGTTCTGCATCCATTCTAGCGGGATTTGACAGTAATATAAGTGAATAATGCATATCAGAAACAAACAAACAATATGGCAAAGACCAAACTGACTTGCTTAATACCTGGAGTTAGTATAAGGAACATAATGCAAATGAATATTTGAACTGTGATAGTAATTTAGTCTGAACTTTTAATGTTGCAACTTCTAGACTCGATCGCCATAGTTGCATACAACACACTGTGTTTCTTTTTGCTGTAACCTGGATTAACTATGAGCATATTCTTGAATAACTTGGGCTAAGTAATATGGTTATTGTCATTGTTGGCGAACTTTCTGTGATGATATTAAGTCGTTTGAACCCACTTCGATTTTTGATCCACAATTAAGGTAGTGGTTATATTGGTAGCTTCTGTGTGTGTGCAAGTCCATTAATTCGCATATCCTGTTCCAACCGCGTTCATAATTGCAGATCTATCCTGTATGGTTACCTAAACCATCCTCCTTATGTCATTAATCGCTAGTAAAGGCTAATAAGGAAAGCCAATTAGGTAGTGGTGTGACATTTAGATATTAAGAGCCATAATGTTAGAAAATTCAGTATTCTCGTCTTGATAGCCACTGCAATCTTAATCATAGTTATGTTCTATAATCATAGTTGACTTTCTTAACAATCCTTCAAATTCATTACATTCAGCACGTCCATAACCACAAGCACTAACAACAATGATGATGGCATGAAGCCGTACCACTGGCGATACTACCGTATCAACAATCACATATGATCAAACTATTCTGGCCTATGGTTTTTAC
>JARBAV010000498.1 GCA_029237515.1 Nitrososphaerales archaeon | reverse complement strand
ATTCCCCAGAATTAGTGATGATGAACCAGATTGCTACTATTGGAGCATTTACTGTTGGGATATCATACGTCATAATGGTCATCAATTTGTTAAGAAGTGCAGGTAAAGGAAAGCCGGCCGACATGGAAGATCCGTTCAAGATAGGAGAGGAGTATTACGACTACAGAAGACGAGAACCACCAGTCCATCATTAGGACCTCTCCTCGGAGGATGGCCAAAGGAATGGCCATTCTGGTCATCGTTATGGCGGTAGGGGCGGCCATTGCTGTACCAAACTGGAGTGAAATGGTGAAACATCCTCCACTTGTAACTACAATCAAGACTGAACCTTCACCAGCGGGTGTTAGCGAAGGAGGAGGGCTTCCGGCGGCTGAAGAAGAAGTGACTCCTGTTCCCGCAGGTGCAATGAAAATAACAATTCTTGAAGGTTCCTCAGTGCAGGGAAATCCTGATTACGAACCTGATGAAGCTCAAGTACCTCTAAATACTAAGGTTGTCTGGGAAAATGCCGATTCTGTTCCACATACAGCAACCTCTGGAAGTGGCCCAGAGGACGCTAGCTCTGGACAAGTTTTCGATACTGGCATCATAAATGGCGGTGAAAGCTCAGCACCCATGGAACTAGCTGGTGCTGCGGAGGGAGATGAAATCGCATATCATTGCCAGGTTCATCCGTACATGACAAGCTCTCTTACAGTTACCGCTGCAAGTGCTGAGGGTGCTGCAGCGGCTCCAGCGGCAGGCGGGGGAGCCGAGGCTGCGGGTGCTACTCTCACCATTCCAGAAGGTGCATCAGTACAAGGGAATCCAGCCTATGATCCTGATCCATTGACAGTCACAGCAGGAGACGTTGTAGAGGTATCAAATCAGGACACAGTTCCTCACACAGCTACAAGTGGTTCAGGGCCTGAAGATCCTGAATCAGGAAGTCAGTTTGACACAAGCATAATAGATGCAGGCGCAACCGCACAGATAGAGACCGCCAATCTTGCAGCTGGCGACTATAAATTCTACTGTTCGGTACACCCGTACATGTTGGGTAATCTGAAAGTATCGTGAAAAGATGAATTTTCTTAAGTATCTTTCTTTTGGGACTCTTTCTTGTCTGTTTACCCTAATTTTCTTCGGCGGATATGTTAGTGCTTCTGGGGTTGGTCTCTCTTGTCCCGATTGGCCTCTCTGTCCGGCGGGATTGGTGCCTATGGGTGAATTCCTGATTGAATATATGCATAGAACATTAGCAGCCACTACTGGATTGCTCGTGATCCTAACAATGTTCTTCACGCTAAAGTCAAAATCGTCGAGAAGAGGTATGAAACTTGCTGCTGTAATCGCAGGTGGATTAGTATTGAGCCAGATTGCTTTGGGTGGAGCAGTAATTGTTGAAAGGCTGCATTCCCTTCTGGTCACAATACATTTCGCAATAGGCATGACATTGTTTTCAATGTTAATTTTAGTGACAGTGTACGCATTTCAATTGCCTTCACCTGCGGCTAGAAAAGAAATCACTAGCACTCTTGGTAAAACTTAGTACGACGGAAAGTACAATAGAATGCACAAGAAGTTTGCTATGACTGTCCGACTGTAAGAAGTGCTAAAACAGTGGCAGCTATTTCTGCTAGGTGTTGCCAATTGAGCAAAACGAAGCTATTGACAAATTAGGGCGCTCTTATTTCAGAATCTAGGTGTCTTATTCGCTGGCTTGAATCTTAGCCGCAAATAATGAATTAACAAATTAGGAGCACCTCATTATGGACTAGCTGAAATCTCATTTCTCAACCTGGAAGAGGCATTTAGTAAAATATAATACTGATAACAGTTACCTCAAACACTTATGTGGAAGGTAATGATGCCAAGAAAGATTGCTTATGGTGAGAACGCAGCTAAGGAATTCGATTACCCAACAAACTCTCTAGTCATAACCACTACTACCCCAGACATATACGAAAAGTGGTTAGACTATATGGGCATCAAAGAATATGAAGTATACAATAAGGTAACACCAGATCCATCAATAGAAAGTGTTGAAGCCATAAAAAAGAATTACGAAGGAAAAAAGATCTCTGCATATATTGGGTTGGGCGGAGGAAGCTCTATGGATGTGTGTAAATATTTGGGTAAGTTGACCGGTGTTCCAAAGATACTTATACCAACTACATTCGGCACGGGCGCTGAAATGACAACGTACGCAGTTATAAGTTTCGAACATAAGAAGAAGCTACTTCAAGATGAGGCTTTTCTTGCTGATGCGGCTATCGTGGATCCATTTTTCTTGCCAGGTACGCCCTACAACATTATGAGAAACTCAGCTTGCGATGCAGCAGCTCAGGCGTCGGAGGGATACGATAGCAAATTGGCTAATCCCTTGACCAAGCTCTTTTGTAAAGAGGCTTTCGATGTATTGGAGGATGCAATAATTAACGATAAACCACAATTACTACCATACGGCGCGATGCTATCGGGAATTGGTTTTGGGAATTCGTCGACCACTTTGGGACACGCATTATCTTATGTATTCTCTAACGAAGGAGTGCCTCATGGATACTCACTATCATCTTGTACAACTGTGGCACATAAATTCAACAAGTCAACCTATTATGAAAGATTCAAGAATATCTGCAAGAAGTTAAATTTTGAACCCCTAACGCTGAAACAGGGATTTGAGGAAGCAGCAGATGTTATTATGCCTGATCGAGGACACCTGGATAACAATCCAATACCTGTCAGTAGAGAGAATATAGTTCAATGCTTGGATGAAATAATAAACAAGAATCCTCTCTCTTGACGATTCAGCTTCACTAGCGGAGCGCTGTATCATTTCTACTGCCATTGCATTCGAGGTTGGTAGAATTAGATTGAGCTCTCTAAAAGTTTTTTGCGATTTCTACGAATGAGAGGTATAATCTTTTTCATAGTTATATCGTGGAAGTTTTCTGTGTCGACATCAAAGGTGAAGATTATGACATATCGAAGATGATTGTGTTCATCAGTGATGGGTATGGTGACCCTTAACAATTTGTCGTAGTGAGAGCAAGTATAAAATATTTTTCCTAAAAGCTGTTGCCATCTGACCCTAGTATACTGTCTAGTTGCAGCGGTAATAGCGTATTGCTCAGTCTCTTGCATGTTCAATAAAGGGATTAGTCCCTTCCTTTCGGCAGTTGCTAGTAGTCTCCCATGGCCATCAGCAATTCCAATAAATCTAATTGATTTATCAAGAGTTACTACTTTGTCACAGAAGCGTTTAAACAAATTATTATCGGTCATCGATTTATCAGATTGATGGCTATCATTTTTATACTTTTGACTACCGTCAGCGGAGCCTCTCCAATGATCGATCAACCTTGCCAAAGTTAGGTCAAAATACACACGAGCCGACACCCAATTTTAGAATAATTTTTTGAGGGTCGCAATTCCAGCTCCGATGAATTTAGTAAATGAGATAACGCAATGCACATTTTAGGAATCATTTGTTTCTACGGGGAGATCAGGATTATTACCCCATTCTCCCCATGACCCTAGATACATCCTCACTTTTTTGTAACCCAACATCTTCAGCACAACGAATGTATTTGCAGCCCTGTAACCCCCCTGACAGTAGGTGACTACTTCGTCGGATTTTGATATCCTGCGATATCTTTCAGCCAAATCTGAGAGACTCTTGAATTTGCCATTCTTCTCTCTATCTATATTAAGAGACCAGTCAATATTAACTGCGCCAGGAATATGACCCCTATTTAGAGCACGTACTACTCCTCCATTGAACTCTTGCTCTGATCTGCAATCCAATAAAGCATATTTCGTTTCAGACTTGTGCATTACCGAGGACTTTACCATTTTCAAATCTGCCAGGACTTCTGAATTTACTGTTGTTGTTAGTTTTGAATGGGGAAAAGCATTGGTTTCTTTCTCAATTTCAAGACCTTCCGCCTTCCATTCTCCCATTCCGCCATCTAGTATAGATGGATTCAAATGTGAAAAGTAGAGTGAGAGCCATAATCCTCTCGATGCAGAAGGGCCTGATATATTGTCATAGAATACAACAAATTTAGTGTCAGAAAGACCCATGTATGAATACAAAATGTTCATCTGTCTGTTGAATTGCCTTATTCCAATCCTAGATGTGTCGATCCAATGAAACTGCATCAAATCCATGTTAATGGCACCAGGAATATGTCCGTCAAGATATTCGAGGAGTGGTCTCGTATCAATTATGATAGTTTTTCCTGCTAGATTGGAATCATGTAACACTCGGTTTAATTCCATTGCAGAAAGAATCAGGTTCATACTTGGTCGTCATAGTACATTACCTTACTTATGCCTACGTATTCACTTAAAAAATTATTGAACTACATCAAGGAAAGATTACCTAGCCCAGGGATTTCTATTTTGTTGAT
>JARBAV010000497.1 GCA_029237515.1 Nitrososphaerales archaeon | reverse complement strand
CTTATAAGAAGACTACTTATTATATAAGAAGTTCGACTTCCCGTACTACTTAGGATGAATTAAGCGACCTTTAATTAAACGTTTAATATAATTAGTAACAATTCTAGGCATGAGATTGAAATAATATCACTAGTGATAGGAATCTAAAACCAGAATTTTGTTTGTTAGTCTTGCCATTTAGATGTCTTAACCATTATTAGTCTAACTCGAAAATGAATGAATAGTGTAATCATATGGTTTGGCTATCTTATGACAGAGGGACAATTGTAATAAAGGGACTAATGCATGTCCCATTCGCTATATTAGACCCTCGAACCAATTGTCTTAGAGCGCAGGCATTGAATTATCACGATATCATCCAATATCTGCGTGAGAGTGATATAGAGTATACTGACCATGTTTTTGAATTAATACCTTCTCCGCATTTCACGGTAAAAGATCTTTCGTTAAGGGATTATCAGCAAAAGGCCTTGAATAGGTGGACAAGAGTGGGTATGAGGGGCTGTATTGTGCTTCCAACAGGTGCGGGTAAGACGATATTGGGAATCAAATCTATAGAAACTATAAACTCTGCAGTATTGATAGTAGTACCTACATTAGATTTGATGCATCAATGGACTGAAGTATTATCAAGCCACATAACAAATACATCTATCGGAAATCTAGGTGGCGGATCTGAAGAAATAGAGGCAATTACTGTAGCTACGTATGACTCTGCATATATTAGGGCACAAAGTCTTGGCAACAGGTTCTTCTTTGTAATCTTTGATGAAGTCCATCACCTTGCCGCGCCGGGCTACAGATCAATTGCTGAACAATTGGCAGCTCCCTACAGGTTAGGACTTACTGCAACGATTGAAAGGGAAGACAAATTACATTTGGACTTTCCAAAATTAGTTGGGGGTGGTGTAGTATTCGAGATCCACCCCACAGAGCTTGCTAAGAGTAAACATCTCGCATCATACGAAATCAAGAGAATGCATGTCGAATTGACCAGTCAGGAGCAGAGCGAATATCAGAAGAACTTTGGTGCATACCAGCTCTGCCTTAAGAAACTGGGAATTCGAATGAATTATCATGGCTCATTTAGAAGGTTGATTATGATGTCAACAAAGAACAAGATAGCTCGCGATGCCTTGCTTGCTAGAAATAGGGCAATGGATATTGCCTTGAATAGTAAATCAAAGTTAGAGCTATTGCGGAATATTCTCGCAGAGAATAGCGGCGTGAAGACTATTATTTTTACCCAACATAACAGCCTAGTATATTCAATCTCCAATGAATTTTTGATTCCTGCCATAACTCATAGGACGGACAAATTAGAAAGAAAGGATGTCCTATCAGGTTTCAAAGACGGCCGCTATTTGGCCATAGTTACTTCGAAAGTATTGGACGAAGGAGTGGACGTTCCTGATGCAAAACTAGGCATTATAGTTAGCGGGACTGGGAGTGGAAGAGAATATATCCAAAGACTCGGTAGGCTTTTGAGACCGAAGCTAGCCAGTACTGACGGTGTCGATCAAAAAGCCAAACTAATCGAAATAATATCATCAAATACTCGTGAAACCGGTACGAGTGAAAGAAGGAAAAGAGCTTTAACTAGAATTAATCAAATAAGAAAAAAAGGACAGGAGAACGATAATGACGATTTTTTGGTTCATGAGGAGGCGCCTTAAGGAAGTAAGCAGACATTAGTGTTGACCCTATTAGTGAAAACTAAGGGATAGACTGATTTGGATCTAGGAACTCGTTGATTGTTTTTTCGTAAAAGATATGAAATTTAGGTGATCCATCTTATTGTGAACAAATAAAGGTATCTGAATCTGATGATTGGTAAAAAGGCAATCAGAACTATCCAGTCCTTTGAACCCAGGCCGATCTCAGGGAACAATAATATTCATGAAGTTGAAGCTCTGCATTGGTTCTGTTCCTTTTGGGTTTCTAAAATTAAGTTACTTGTTGAAGTATTAGTATACACTAGCAAAAACCACAGTAGAGTAGAATAATTGAGGTTAGTCGGAGACTTAGAATTAAATGACGGGCGAACCAGTAAGAAAACAGTTGTTATCCTTTCCAAATGTTATCACTTCTTGCTATAAAATATCAATAGGTTGGAAAGATTTTTAGTTGCTTATTGTACTACAATTGTGAGTTTATAAATTGAGTCAAATTTGGTCAGTGGTTGCGGATGCAAGAGCAGCGATAATACCGGAATCTGCAACGAAGATTATGTTGGTGATTATCATCTTACTGCTGAATACAGTTGTTATTTTCACATTCAGTTTCAGTAATTTTTATGCCGATCAAGGGAAAAGTGATAACTACGCATTTGCAACTTTGGCAAATGAAACAAATCCAATAACATCTTCGACTTCTGCTATTTTGGATACTGGAGCTGAAAGTTTAGAATATAACGCCAGGTATTTCTGTGGCACAATTGTTGGAGAGGACGGTCCTCTTAGGCCAGGACGTTATAATTCGGACATAAATATCTTCAACAGGCAGCCATATCCAGTCTCATTTCTTTGGAATGCGGTTCCATCTTTGACCCTTCAACCAAGCAAAGAATCTAGTGGCTCTTCCTTTGATTCCAGCTCATTTACCGCTGATACAAATTACAGGCTGCAGACCTTGGCGCCCGGGGATTCAATTAGTCTAAGCTGCAAGGATTTTGTTCCTTCTTTTCCGCTTTACTCTAATGCCACAGACGGTGTTGATAGATTCATAGAGGGAGTTTCCACAATAAGCATTGATCTAGACCCATCCATTCAAGCTGCAATATCCTCCTCCTCAACTGGAGTGGTTGTATCTCAACCTTCAGGCGAAGCCGCAAGTGAACCGAGTACTAACGTATTGAGTGTCGATGCTGTCTACACCGTAAATGCTCTTGAGGTACCCAGTAGAGAGATAGTATTACAACTCGTCGAGTACACCATAGATGGAGAGGATATCGATGGAAAATTGCCTGCAGAAATAATTTCCAAACCACTCAGTATCACTGTGCCAATAAAGACAAATCAGACCGTGAATCCTGAAACACAAGTCAGAGACGTTATAGCTAGAGAATATT
>JARBAV010000496.1 GCA_029237515.1 Nitrososphaerales archaeon | reverse complement strand
AGAAAGAAGGCCAAGACTCTAGTAACTTCGTAAAACGACACAAAGCTCTAATAGTTGAACTGATAGCCCTAGGTTCATTTTGAGATGTAAATATGTTGAATAATCAAATATTACATTTTAATAAATGTGAGTGTGAAGAAGAATCGGATGAAATTGACATTCAGACACTGATTTAATGACATAAATGTCAACATATAAATAACAGAATGCGTTACTACCCTAAATATGCGCAATCATCTTTGGATTTTCGTATTCATCATTTTCGCGACCACTCTGTTTTTTGGGCTAGCCTTACCAAAAGTAGTAGCCCAACGTTCAAATGAAACTTTAGGTAGTAGTGTCAGCACAAATACAATACCCTCATCAATATCAACTTCAGAGGTATTGACATTGCCAGAGATTTTCAATAGGACCGAGAATTCTGTTGTACAAATAACTAGCACAAGTCCAGTTAGTAATAGCCTTGTAATAAGAAATGGAGAACAGATCCCCCAGGATGATGTTGCTTTGGGGTCAGGGTTTGTTTATGATCAGGACGGACATATCATCACCAACACTCATGTAATTTCCGATCCTAATAATGTCGAAGTTACTTTTGTAGATGGAGATTCCTATCCGGCCAAAGTAATTGGACAGGATCCGTACTCAGATATTGCCGTTTTACAAATAACTGATGATGGCTTTCAGAAGCAAATTCCTCCGCTGAGAGCAGCAAATTCATCAGCCTTACAGGTAGGGGAACAAGTTATTGCAATTGGGAATCCATTCGGTCTTAGTGGAACCTTGACTTCCGGGGTAATAAGCCAGATAGGACGAGTTTTACCAAATGACATCACTGGATATTCAATTTCAAACATAATTCAGACAGATGCAGCTATAAATCCAGGAAATTCAGGTGGACCATTGCTCAATTCTAAAGGAGAAATGGTGGGTATAAATACAGCGATTTTCTCAAATACGGGGCTTTATTCAGGAGTAGGATTTGCAATCCCGTCAAATATGGTTCAAAAAGTAGTATCATCACTATTGAAAAACGGTTCTTACGAGCATCCCTATATGGGTATCTCTGGAATCACTCTATCTCCAGAAATTTCAAATGCATCGCATTTGAATGATACAAAGGGAATTCTAGTTGTGGACATCACAGCTGATAGTCCAGCTGATAAAGCTGGAATTCGAGGAGGGGATGTACTTACATCTGTGAATGGGCAGGACATTAGATTGGGAGGAGATGTAATTGCAGCAGTCGACAACCAAAGTGTTAGGGCGATGGAAGACCTACTTTCCTATTTAGAAGATCAAAAGGCAGTTGGTGAGAATATTGAATTAACAATTATTAGAGATGGAAAGACCGAGCATATCGATTTGATGCTTTCTGCTCGACCTAGCCAAGGAACTGAAAATAAGTCCCAACCAAACCTGGGACCAGAGCAGCTAAAGGAGAGACCTGCTTTGGGAATAAACGGCATAAATATGGCACCAGAATTGGCCGAAAGAATGAATCTAACACAATCACAGGAGGGCTTCCTTGTAGAAGATATAATCTCGGGTGGACCGGCAGACCTTGCTGGGATTAGAGGGGGGTACAAAGTTGCCAATATTAACGGCAGCGACATTAACCTTGGGGGTGATATAGTAGTAGGAATAGATGAAAAGGTTGTTAACACAATTCAGGATATCCAGTCTTACCTGGATACAAAAAAAGTTGGGGACACAGTTCAACTTCAGGTAATCAGGGAAGGTCAAGAAATCACCATTCCATTGAAATTGGGAAAAATCCAAAGTGATCAGGCACTTCGTGAACAGGCACCTCTTCAACAGCTGCCACAATTACCGTTTTCACAGGAACAGCCATTTGGCGGTGATCTTTTCGGTGACATGTACAATCAATGCATCGAACAAGCTGGCAAGGGGGTATGTGACCAGTTATTTGGTAGATAGGGCATAAAAAACTGGTTACAACCCCTTCTTGAGTAATAAACAAATACTCAATCTGTCTATATCTAAATTTCAGAATTAAACAGTTATCGTTCAGTGAGCTGTACCCGGCTTCCCAAAAATTAATGTGCCCTACGGTGAAAGACTTCAGTAATACGTTGCAAAGCGGCAGATCCATCATACTTGTCTAGCTTAACATCCAGCAAACAAAGTTCTTGACCATAAATTTTTCCAGATTCAAGTATTGCTCGATCAAGATCCTTTTCCGACTCTATTACAAAACCCTTTCCATAGCGGATTAATTCGGGAATCCTGCTATAATCCCAAGATAGCACATCATTGAATGGTCCATCTATAATGGGTCGTTCTGTACCGTAGCCTTCATTGTTCAAAATCACGACGATCGGGCTCAGGCCAAATCTGGCTATGGTAGACACTTCCATTCCCGTCATTTGAAATGCGCCATCTCCCACTATAACGAGTGGTCTGAGCGTTGGATTGGCTAATTGAGCTCCTATTGCCGCGGGAACTGCGAAACCCATAGAAAGATAATATGCCGGGCACAAAAACTCTGTTTGGTTATGAATAGTTAAATCGAGTGATCCAAATAAGGAATCTCCCGTATCAGCTATAACCACTTTACTACTATTCACAGAGAAGTTTAGTCTTTCAAATAGATACTTTACCGTTATCTTTTTTCTT
>JARBAV010000495.1 GCA_029237515.1 Nitrososphaerales archaeon | reverse complement strand
TAATTCATGACTACTTGGAATAATGGATACAGCTTACATAGCTGGAATTAGTTACCTTTGCACAAATATCGCAAGAGATATTGAGTGAGCTGGCCCGCAAACCCGAACTCTCATTGTTTCATCAAACTCGATGATAGAAGGAAAAAAGGTGTTATGTCTTATTCTATATTAATTTCTGCTAATTACTCCGTCCCCCAAGGATTATCTATGACAAACCGCCAAGTTCCATCATCCTGATGACGCAGAACGTCTGCAGATTTGGCAGCCATAATAACAGGATTTCCATCAGGTCCAGTTCCACTAAATGACCATTCAGTAATTACAAGAGCTAGATCGCTCGCTTGAAGCACTCTATTTACTTTTAGATCCAACTTACCCTTAGAATCAATGAAACTACGTAGACTTTGGCGTACAGATTTTGGACTTTTTGCAAGTTGTCCTGGTTGAGACGCAAAGCACGCATCATCCTCATAGAGCATCATAAGGGAATCTAGATCCCCTGTGTTGATCCCTTCAACTACTGAATCGAGTACTTCACCCGGTGTCATATTCTTAGACATGCAGGAGTCTTGTAGAAATTGTCACTTTTAAGTCTGTTCCGAAATTTAGAGTGCATAATCTCATTAGGACCTCAACATAATGTCCACCAATTCACTAGCGTACCGAGAGTAAGGGAATGTTACCAATGCGGGCGACATTATTAAAAAATGCAGAGTCATGGAGTATTTTACCCCGCTCTCTTTGTGAATAGCCAAACCTGAATACAATCTGAAATTGAAGGTTGTAAACTTTATATCAATGTGATTGGCTTTAAAATGTACCTTGGGCACAGCCACTACTACAAATAATAGTAAATCATCTCAACCATCATGGAAACTAGAAGGGGATTATTTTGAGGGATGTAATTGTGATATAGTATGTCCATGCGTTTTCTTTTCAGATCCTACTGAAGGCAATTGCCATGTCACATGTGCATGGCACATACAGAAAGGAAATTATGAAAACACAGATCTGAGCAATCTCAATGTCGTTGCTCTGTTTAATACTCCAGGTAACATGGCTACAGGGCCAAAATGGAAAGCAGCGTTGTATATAGACGAAAGAGCAACTCAACAACAAAAGGATCTAACCATGAAAATATATTCTGGACAAGCAGGAGGATTTTTTGCTGTGGCACATAATTTTATTGGCGAAATGCTTGGAGTAAAATCTGTTCCTATAGAATTTGGTATCGATGGAAAACGCAGGTGGCTTAGAATAAAAGATGCATTAGAATTAGATACAGAAGCAATTGCAGGAGGAGACAAAAGCAGAGATTCAGTTGTAGTTAATGTACCATTTTCGGTAGTTCCGGGTGCTGATATGACTGTTGCACGCTCAAGCAAATACAATTATAATGACTATGGAATGGAATGGACTAATTCAGGCAAAAATAGCTTCCATTGTGGATTTAAGTATAGTCCCTTATAACAATAATAGAAAAGACAATTTCCAATTTTCCAGACAAAATCGAAAACTTCCAATGCAGCTAATGTGAATATACATAGTAACTTTAAAAAGGCTATAGCATTAACTGGCGTGTAAGATCTAGAAAAAGAAAACATATGATAACTATTCATCAAATCGACTCAATACTAATTACAATTCTTATGGATAACTCAACTGACTTTCTGTTGACAAACTCTTCTCATGCAACCAGACCTCAATTGATAAAGGACGAAAAGTTCATACTACCATCCCCCGGAAGCAGAACTTGGATTCTCTGCTTTAGTTCAGATATCTGAATTGATCAAAACGGCAGCGAGAATAATAAAAACAATAAGAACAAGAAATTTCTCTTCGATACAGGTGAAAAATGGTGTGCGCTTTTCCCGCTATAGATAAGTATAAAGTATGACTACGCGCGTCAGTTGACTCGTACCTGAGTCATCCCTAATTATTTCTCTTCAAATCTTCTTTATAGCTGTCAAAACTTAGATTGACTGTGATAGATGCGTAAATGATCAAGATAGTGACAGCTAGTGAAGAGAGTTTAGATAACTTTCTTGTTACTCTTATTTTGACAAGTTCTAATTTGTCAAACAAGTTTTTTTCTAACGACAGAATGAACTCCAGACAAATATTAATGGATATATCGGGTCTGTAATGTATACAAATGGAAATAATGTTTATTTATGCACAGTCAATGACTTTTAGATCCTTGAACCGTTTTATTCATTAAATACCTGTAATGTATAACTATGATCCGCAATACTTTATAACATATGATTACAAAGACAACACACAGCTACGAGATTATCATGGGTAATGTCAGACTTAATATAGAATATGATTTACTTCAAAAATCCATAGTCTCTTCAAGTTTTAAATTTAATAAAAGAGAAAATGGTCCTAACTTAAGACCGACAAATCATATTTATTTTGTAATTTGCAATTCATGTTATTGGTGCGCATCCTATTTTTGTATCGACGACTTGAATTCTTCATCACAAGTTCTTCGTTGTCATCTTTGTAATTCCTGTAATACAGAACTGATTCCCATCTCGTCGAATGAATCATTCAGAATAAATTATAATGTGACCCGAGGTATGGAGATGGAATTCTATAGAAACAATGAATTTGTTAATAGACAAGAATCTCCTGAACAACAGATAGTGCCAGTTTAGATCATGCAAAAGAAATCAAATTAAATTCATTTTAATCTTATAACGTCTAATAATATTTATGATTCTGCTATACCGCTTCGGCAGAAT
>JARBAV010000494.1 GCA_029237515.1 Nitrososphaerales archaeon | reverse complement strand
GAAAAAGGACACCATAGACACAATTGATGGGTTGGACTTGTATAATCCGTACAGATGAAGGTGAGGATTTAGGAACATCTAGTTTGACTATTTTAGTTGCGGGGATGATGATAAATGACTTGAATTTAACAATGAAGTTCGAGCGTATTTGGTCCTACCCGATTGGATTTTGGTAAGAATTCCATTTTTCTCTTTTTAAGTCGTACTCAGACCTGGAGTATTTGATCCTGGCAGGATGGCCAATTACAACGGTGTCAGGGGGGACATCTCTAGTAACTACCGCTGCCATTGCAACAACACTGTTTTTTCCTACTCTAACCCCAGGTTTTATGATTGCTCTCCCACCTATGATTGCCCCATCCTCCACTATAACACCTGACATTCTAGGACTTGTGGGATACGGATCGTTGGTGAACGCTGCAGCTGGACCAACAAATACATTTTTTCCAATAACAGTTAATGGCGGAATATAAACAGAACCTTCTATCCTGGTATTCTCTCCAATTTTGACATTATAATCTATATGAGTCAAAGAGCCGATACTTACGTTGTCGCCAATCTCTGTATTACTTCCCACATATGAGAAATGCCAAATTTTCACATTCTTACCTAATTTTGCATCTGGTGAAACATAATTTACTACCTTGTTCTGATCCATTTGACGTTATACTAGTCCATGCCATATAATTCTCTTTTTAGTATTCTAGAAAAAGGATGTAATTGCATTAAATCGAGCAACTATTTTGTTCAGCATTATTTCTCGAGGTAAAGTGATGCTGAAGTACTTTAGCTTCGAAGGCCCTAATCAATCGATTATTTCTCTAATGGATATACTGTATTAACATGCATATTGATTGAGTCAAGATATCAGTCCTTCCTTCCGGACTTCTTTAAGTAGTATACTTTTACTAACTAATCTTCAATTTGACCACCTACTTTGCTGGTTTGAAAAGGAATAAGTATAACTATGCATGATGTAGATAGAAGAAGAATTCATTTGTTATCATATTTTGCAAGACAATGGGATGTTTTCGTTGTTGGAGCCGCTATGATAATTGGGTTTACCGTTGTTGTACTCAAATTGTCAGGATTCTTTTAGTGCTGACAAACTATGAGGTAAAGATGTGTACCTCGCCCGGAGAAATGCTAGTGGGGTGATTTGAGAGAAGATTAATGTTAGGATCGAATAAATGCTTGATCGAGTATTCAATCGTAGGACCATTATCAACAATAATCCCTTTGTAGCTAGGGTTAAGTAAGCAACTTGAAAGCAAAATGCCAAATCATTTTTATAAGCATCCCATTTAGATTGACGTATGGTCTTGGCAGATTCAGGAGAGTCCAACTCGAATAAGCAAGAACCTACATTGGGGAAAATTCGAATAACTGACGAGGAAAAATCATATGTCTACACCAACCGCAATGGAACATCTCGGAGAAGGACAGGTAGAGGCTATTCGAATAAGGAGATTGCAGGGGCGTTTGCAAATATTGGTTTGAAAAATCAAAATGTATCGAAGGTCAGAGCATTTCATATCCATGTTGATCATTTGAGAAGGTCTGCTCATCCAAAGAATATAAGTCAACTTACATCTGTTTTAGAAAAGTACTTGCAGGGCAATAAAGCAAAGAATAGAGGCAAAAAGCAGAATCAAATGAAAGAGAAGGTTGCTACTAAGTAGCATATCCTTTCCGTTGGTATCAAATCCGCCAGGTACGTTTTCAGTGGGACGATGATGGAGACCTATTTTCAATGAGACAACAAGGTCCCATTATTATTGCAGTACTTCTCAACTTAAATTTTGCTCAAGCTCGATCTCGCTAGATGTCGACTGTGAGCATGAATAATGAATGCCATGGATTGTGGTGGCCATCTACTTTTTTCTTCAGGATACGGGCTCCAGTGTCAGATATCTAAGAAGTAATTATAGGATGCCAATTTGACTTGAAACCGAGCTGTCAAGTGCGACATAGTTCGCAGGTTAATGAAAAGTGACATGGTAGGAAACAACATTTGACTCCGATCCAATATTGAATTGATTTCTAATTACTTTTTACCCAGGAGGTCACCAAATCCTGAAGTATTATTACCAGTCGATTGTACCAGTTATCCTGATGAATAAGTTCAAGTGAGTTCCTGACGAAGTCGAAGAGTTTCCAAAAGTTTTTGCTCAGACTATTAAGGTCTTTAAACAGCAACCCAGTTTCATTTCTGCTCAGGTATCGCTGGGAGTTCAACATTCGTTAATCACGTTGTATGGGAATCTGTAGCGCGTTTTAGTCAGGCGTTTAATAAATCTGAATTTCGATCGAACATGGCCACGTTACTTCCTAACACTGTGATGTCTCCTCACTTATTCAAAAAAATAGCAATCCCTGGGATCTGTAGATTAGTTGTGATGATGTTTCTATCTATCCAGTTTAGCTTGGACTATTTGATTTTACGTCAAGACTATAATTTCGCCCAATATTTAGAAGG
>JARBAV010000493.1 GCA_029237515.1 Nitrososphaerales archaeon | reverse complement strand
GGTGGTGTAATCACCACGAGTCCAGAGGAACATTTGGTCTTGGGAGATAAGAAAATATGCGTGGAGGGTTATAATATACTGAAGGATCGTATTAAGGGTGTCAAGAATAAGCCAGTCTT
Organism: Nitrososphaerales archaeon; assembly: GCA_029237515.1. GTDB lineage: Archaea > Thermoproteota > Nitrososphaeria > Nitrososphaerales > Nitrososphaeraceae > TH5896. The sequence goes on along the minus strand of JARBAV010000493.1, from coordinate 3,972 downwards.
TGAGCGAATGTCAGAAGTTGTGTTGTGCAGAAATTTTGACATTGCTAGCGCCCAGTTGATTCTCAATGAGCATAAACTTCCCTTGTATCTAAGTGATAGTAAGTATGCCTATCATATTAACCAGGCTGGGGTAGACAAATCTAAAGGACTGTCTGAAGCATTAAGAATCCTGGGGTTGGAAGCGAAGGATAGCGTAGCAATCGGGGATAGCGAAACTGATGTCCCCCTTTTCAGATCGTGTGGCTATAGTATCTGCTTAGGACACGCCGAAGAAAGCGTGAAACGGAGTGCAACTCAAGTCACTTCAGCAAAGCACGGTGAAGGACTTGTGCAAGCGATTCAGTTTTTGTCTCAAAACTTTTTTGAAATAAAATCATGAGTCTAAGGAATCTCAGAAATGAAGCGATACTGCTAATAGACAAACTATTGCAGGAGAGAAAAATTGATGGCATAAATTATACACTTGTTGAACCTCCAAGCAATGCATTTGGGGAGCTTACCAGCAATATCGCATTTCAACTTGCTCAACGATTTAATAGTAACCCGTATCTTGTAGCAAAGGATTTAGTAGATTCTCTTTTAATCCAACTAAGTAATCAAAGATCACGGGAGTCACTGCTGAATACAATTGATGCCCATCCTTCAGGACACATAAATTTCAGGGCAGATTGGAATGTGTATCCAAAAGCAATTATCGGAGAGATATTGGATGACAGTTATGGAAAATTTGACTTTGGAAAAGGGAAAAGTGTCATTATTGAGCATACGAGCGTAAACCCTAACAAGGCGTTACATGTCGGACATTTGAGAAACATGATTATTGGGGATGTTCTATTCAGGATCCTTTCGGCTGTTAATTATGACACAAGTGTATTCTACTACGTGGATGATTCGGGCCTTCAAGTAGCCGACATTGTTGTTGGATTTATGAATGCTGGATTTCCAATCGATCCCCCCGATCCTGCCACAAAATTCGACCAATATTGTGGAAATGAAGTTTATGTGAAAATCAATGATTTGTACATCAAGAACCCCGATCTACAACAGAAGCGGAAATCAGTCTTGAAAAGCATTGAAAAAGGTAATTCTGATTTATCAAGGTTCGCGAAGGATATCAGTCTACGCGTGCTAAGGGATCAACTGAAGACATGCTGGAGCTTAAAAGTAAGATACGACCTACTAAATTTCGAATCAGATATTGTAGCTTCTAAGATGTGGGAGAAGATGTTCGAGCTTTTAAAAAATAAAGGCAGAGCAGCCTATGAAACTGAAGGAAAAAATAAGGGTTGTTGGGTGATCAGGGGCTCCGACGGCGACGACGATAAAGTGTTGATCAGAAGTGATGGCACCTTGACATATGTGGCTAAGGATATGCCGTACGCAGCATGGAAGCTGGGCCTGTTTTCCGACCCTTTTCTTTATCGCGTATTTTCGGAGCAGTGGGACACTTCAATACTCTGGGCAGCTACCCTTGATACGACTGTCGGTTCGCATGCAAAACGTCAATTTGGAGGTGCAGAGATTGTAATTAATCTGATTGATTCAAGACAATCTAGGTTGCAAACTATCATTTCAAGTACTCTTTCGGCTGTTGTAAAATTTGAAAAAGAGCGGTATATGCATCTGAGCTATGAACCAGTTACACTAAGTTCCAGGACCGCTAAGTCGTTAGGTATTGACATTGGAAATACTTCAGCTCATATGTCCGGAAGGAAAGGCATTTACGTTGGTGCCGACCAAATTATGGAAATACTCTACAAGAAGGCAAAAGAAGAAATTAGGAGTAGGCATCCAATTATGACTGACTCCGAACTATCTGGGATTTCTGAAAGTCTGGGCAGGGCTGCAGTCCGATATAACATGATTAAACAGGATTTAGAACGGCCAATTGTATTTGATCTAGAGGAATCACTGAGCTTGGATGGTGACAGCGGGCCATATTTACAATATGCATTCGCGAGGTCTCAAAGGTTGCTGGAGAAAGGAGAACTAACGCACCGAACTAATAGCCTTGCTAATCTGTTACATGAAAAGGAATCAAACTTGATTCGAGAATTGTCAAAAATGGATCTAATCATCGAACAATGTTCTTCACAATTGAACCCAAAGCTCATGGCAAGGTATGCCCATAAACTCGCAGTAGCATTTAATCTATATTATGAAAAGGTCCCTATTCTGAAAGAGACCAGCGAATCTCTAGTTTCTGCAAGGCTGCTGCTAGTAAAGGCTTTCAATATCGTAATGAGACTTGCATTAAACTATCTTGGTATCGATCCGTTGAATAGAATGTGATTAGGGTCGCAAACTACGTAGATGAGCCTTTCATGCAAAATGTATGGGAATATGTCGAAAGCCAATCGCGGGGCTCGGCATCTAGTTCTATCTGCTCATCAAAAATAGTTGGAGTCAGCAAATATTGTTCATTTTCCTTTTTGCATCTGTTGAAATGGACATTTTTCTTTCTATGCGACTGTTCGTGAAGTTACATAATGTGATGTTCCCTTAAGTAAGCACTTTGATCAAAAAATGGCGTTAAGACGTAACCATGTCGAGAATACATCCGTCATGTGGTTCTCTAGTATTTATTGAGTAGCGTTTTTTGGATCTTCTTCAACAGCCCCCATTGTGCAACCTAGATAAATTTTGCAGACATATTTCCTCATTTGGTAAATAGGTCGATCCTCTTAACAACCAAAGTACTGATTGTATTTAATGTATTGTGATCTATCTTTCCATCGACAAAAAATATAGTTGTTAGGCTCCTAAGGTAAATGCAGCAGATTGTTTCTGAGAAGAATAACCTCTCAAAAATGCTTCGACCGTGAGAGTGGTATTATATAGTTCGTCTGCTTGTGTGTGTAGAGTAAATGCAGATCTCCCATTACTATCAGTCAGGCCGCTGAAAAAATATGTAGAGATACCACTTCCATTTGCTATCCAACCATCGATGCTGACTCCAGGAAGCTCAGAAGAAGTCTCCGAGTCTAATGCAGAAAAATTAAGGCTTAGCGTTGAATCGTCGGATTCTTGAGCTGAAACACGAAGAACAAACTCTTTCAATTCCAATATGCGTGCAGTTTCATTCAGAACATTTTGGGTAACATTGAGTATGACCTTGTTCATTGCTACTGATGTGAGTGCACCTATTGTAACGGGATCAGTAGTGGTTTCAGTTTCATTGATCCTGATTCTAGTTGTATTTTCTAATCCAGAAACTGTCAGATTTTCGTCGATAATATTTTGGGGCGATGATTGCATCTGCTCTTGTGAATGGGCGTCTGTATAAAACAGTGATATAGGACAGGTGAGAAACATAATTAGCATTATTAAACTGCCGCGCATCAATGTAAATATTCTATAGGCTACTCCAATCTGTTATAAAAATACTGGCAATCTATTCAAGACCTGTTTGGTCCAGTAGCCGTATCTTATCTTAATAATAAAGAGTCCAACATATTTTGGGCAGTCCTCGGATTAAAATAGGCTGACGGTTCGGCAGAATACGAAACCACGATCCATTTATCACCTTTTACTGTCCAAGCTTGAGTCTGCTTAATTTCTGATTGATTCCCAGCTACGATATATGTGATCTTATGAGCCGGAAGCCCTGAAGCTATTGTCGGAAGAGATTCTTGTAAGGTGAAATTGTTTAAATTTCTCGCAAGAATCCGGATAGTGGAGTTGGTGAGCTCATCAAGTGACTGAGAATCTATGGTGTGAGAATCTGATACTACAATGTTCGCATTTTCTGAGTAGCCAAGTGATCCGTTTATCCCGGTGTGGTAAAAATCCACTAGGATATTGTTACCCGATATATTTCCAAGCCGTTCAAGTACATTCCAATTTGATGGGTACTTGATTCGTATGCCCGAATTTGTATCATCAAAAACGAGATAATTCATGTTGCTTGAATTTTCTTCAAAGTCAAAGAAAACTTGTCCGCTAGCGACATGCCCATCATACAATTCCAAT
>JARBAV010000492.1 GCA_029237515.1 Nitrososphaerales archaeon | reverse complement strand
TCTTCTCCTTATACTATCGATCATCCCCAAATCAATCGCTAAAGCTACCCCTACGAATAACGCAAAAGCAGTCCACATCAAGGATTGATAACTACTATCAGCAAGTACAAGAGGTTCCATCGTCTAGGCGATAAGAAATTTTTAGTCTAAGCTATATATGACTTGCAGGTATTCAATGTGTTACTTTGTATTGCCACATGATGCTGATCTTTGATATACTAAGTTCAACAGAACACTCCCGTTAAACTATCTCTATATTTTCAACTGCCACAAACGTTGGTTATTTCCGATAGACAGGTCGTTGGGTAGGTCTGCAGTAAAATTTTTAATCACATTAAGAATTGATTTTTAAACCCGATAGTACGATCGATCCACATTTACAATTTGTTCAAGTCATCATGTAGTTGCTAATCTTCATAGGTTCAATGAATTTTATTCGCTGTTCTGGAAAATCATCAACAATTGCGTCAAAGCTCATTTCTCTCAAAGTTTCTGGTACACCAATCAACACTTGGTCACTTGAAAGGATACTTTGAGCAGCTTTTTCGATTTGCTCTAGAGATTTGTGTGCTCTCATCTGTTCAATCAAATATGCGCAATAAAAGGCGAGCGTTTCATTAGTATTGATTTTTAGTCCCATTCCAATTTTTTTCTTGATCGATGCTATCGTATTGAAAAATATCGATTCCTCTTCCTTGTCTGGATATTGGAATACCTTTACGAATGGAGGAGTATCAGTTTCCCCTTGAACCCAGACTTTAATATCTATCATCGATTTTTTCTTTTTGGCCGCGCCGCTTTAGGACCGTTTCCAAAATCATATGTATGTCCTTTCCCACGATAGAATTTTGGCCTTATTGGATTACCTTCCATTTCTCCTTTCTTTGTGAGTGAAAGCCCTGCCAAAAGTTCGACAATCAGCCGATTTGCCAAGCCAGAGGTGATTCCCCCGTTATAGGAGTTGACATCGCTTACATCATAGTTGGGTGCTACCTCGACCAAATCAAATGCAAACTTGTCTGGATCAAAAGAAGTCGACAACAATCGCATCAATCTCATGCCCTCTCTTGAAGTCAGCCCATTGGGCTCAGGCTCTCCAGTACCGGGCGCGTAGGCGGGGTCAAACGTGTCAATATCCCAACTTATATAGACCGCATCGACGTTATCATTTGCTCTATCAGCCGCTTCCTTAGCAATCGTATCTATTCCCATTTCTTCTACATCCAGCATTGTAAACCACTGGAAATCCTGATCAGCCATCCACTTATAGAGATCAGGTCCAGGCCAATATCCTCTTGGACCAATAAGAGTATAATTTTTGCCTTTTAGACAACCTAGCTCCATAATTCTTCTAATATGCGCTCCGTGATCATATTTGAACCCACAAAGTCCCTGGGGGGCGCAATCTGCGTGGGTGTCGATATGGATCATACCAATGTTTTTGTACTTCTTCGCAAACGCTCTCACGTTAGCGAAAGTAATCGAGTGATCTCCACCTAACATTACAGGAATCCCATCGATATCGAGGACCTCCTTAACCTTATCCGTCATTCTTCTGTGTGATTCAATGACATCGCCCGGAGACACTACGACATCACCATAGTCTACAGTTCTAAATACACCAAATGGGTCCACTCCTGTCTCGATGTTGAAATGTTCATATGGAGGAGATGGCACCGTTGAGGCTGCGCGTATTGCGCGTGGTCCGTATCTTGCCCCTGGACGTATCGTTGTGCCAAAATCAAATGGCTCCCCTATTATAGCTACATCCGGTTTTATCTTTTCTAATTCTTGCCGTGACCTTAGCCAAGGCAACTTCAGAAAGGTAGGTATACCAACAAATATCGGCTCATCATTACCCTTGTACGAATCCCCGTAGAATTCCATTCCCATCTTCTAATCGTTGAATATTAGGACACGTACTATGTTTTTAAGCATTTCTAAGTAGTTTACGAATCTTGTTACACCGAAAAATGATTACACAAAGTCATATGTTCCTAGTTTTGGAATCAGATACTAACAGATGGAGGGGATTATTAATACTGATAGAATACGTTAAGATCTCGTGAATTGCGCTTAAATACTATACATTGAATTCATTGATTTTAGGCTAGATCAACTATTTAAAATGTGATGAAACGGCGATAATTCTCATTAATTAGCTACTCGTAATTAGAAGTATAAAGAGATTTGTCAAATGATATACTAACGTAATTTACGCATTGTATAATACTATACTGACGACCAATCGTTAGACGATGAATGATAAATCAATACTTTTTTATAGTTACGCTTCTTATAGGAACATGCGATGAATGCGGTTAGAAATGAAAGTGATGTTCAAGCTCGAGCAGTAGGAGCGATTGAGACACTGTATGGGAGAGACATTACGGATTTAAAGCTAAGATCGTTATTCTCTCTTCCTAATGAGCAAAAAAGAGAGGAATGGGATGCACAGACAACTTTTATGCTAAATAACCTTCAATATGTGGTCGATCTTACGATTAGAGAACAAGATGGTATCATAACTAACGCTAGGCTAATAGACGTAATGAAACCTCTTTAGCCTACTGACATTCACTGCTCAACGCTTCACTTCAGTGGAGTCCTAGCTAGAAAGTCATTGCCTGGCGACTGAAACAAGTCCATTCTAATGGCCAAGAAATTTTTCGGGTCGCCACGTGTCTAATCTTTGTTTTAAGAATGCATAAATTCGTAACATACCCTGTGCAATCGTGCTCTATTATACCATAATATTGATAGTATACATATACGGTGGGGAGTATTTTTATACATAACATCCATATACATAACACTATGAAAGAATTGAATGTCTTTATCCGTTCAGAGCATCATTCGAAAGTGACAGGCATACTCTAGAAGAACTGATATCAGTTTTTTCGGGGTCCATGCTACAGGGATCACACCAAGTGCAGCTCCGGAGGTGGTACATTCATACAGAACTGGCAGAACTACTATCCCTGAATTCGTAACAAGGCTTTGGTTATGACAGTTGTGCCTGATTCTACTGCAAAAAATAGTGATGAGCTCATAAATAGTTTCGGTGAAGCATCAAAACCTTATGGAGCACTCTTTGTGAAGGATGTCTTGGACGCTTATCGACTATGTACGAAGCTAGTCGGTGAGGAAATACTGACACCTAATTGAACTGAACTTATGCAGAATCTAGCATCCTAGATAGGCGTTATTTGGATGCTCCCACAACCTATGAACTATTTGCAGTTGCTTGGCTACTGACTTAATGAGAATTCGCTGGAACCACTATTTAACAGGATCAATTGATAAACCACTCTGGCTCGCAGCATATACAGAACTAGGAAAAAACGAACGGCCTATTTTTCTAATTAATAATAGTGATGCAT
>JARBAV010000491.1 GCA_029237515.1 Nitrososphaerales archaeon | reverse complement strand
CTTGAAATGAAAAACGAAATTTTGTCCGCGCGGATAAAAAATACCATGAGATTACTACGACCGGACGAACATGGCTGAAATAATTATAGTCACAAATTACGGTATCTAATAAAAAATGAGTTCTAGAACCGTCAAATAGCTGGTTATGTACTTTTCTGATACTAATGTCATATTGTAGATTTACGCTTAAATTTTTACGGCTTCAAAGTTTCCTCTTTTCCTTAATGAAGACATCAATCTGCGAATCGAGCATGAGTTTGTGCTGCATAAAGGTTTCGTGAACGAGCCAATCGTCTTCAACGCTCCTGATAAGATCAGCTAATTTTAGAGACGCAAGCCGCAAGGTAAGGATTGCCTTATCAAAGGCTCTTAAAGTTCTCTTATCTCGACCCTCCATAATATCAGCCGGTGAAGGTAATCCAAACTCGAACGCGTTATCTAGTGGTCGAGTATCTATTTCATTGCCGTTGTAATCCATTACAAGCCGATGCACCTTTCTTGAAGACAGACGTCTTTCCCTTATCAATTTGCCTAATTGTGATTGTTGATCGTGGTCCTTGAGGTTTGCCAATTCAATAGCTGTAGTAGGATTAATTTCGTGAGCGTAAACGCTTTCTATCACGTCATCGGACAAACTTAGAAGCTTGAGACGCTTTTCAACATAGCTCGTGCTTTTTGATATCATCTTAGAAAGTTGTGATACTCCTCCCCAACCAAACTCTAGGATGTACTTTTTGAAGGCGTATGCTTCTTCGATAGGCTCAAGAGTATTTCTCTGTATGTTTTCTACAAGTGAAGTTTCATATGCTTCCTTGTCAGATTGATCAACTACATGACATAGAATTCGCTGCCATCCGAGGCTCTTGCATGCTGCAAACCTCCTGCTGCCTGCAATCAGTTCGAAATGGTCTTCCTTAGGTCTTACAATTATCGGATGCAGTAAACCAATCTGTCGTATTGAGGCACAAAGGTCATAGTTGATTGCTTCTTTTGCTCCTAAACTGCGATGGTTCAGTGTGGGATTAGTTAGAATTTTTCCAATCCGAATGTCTTCGAAAATACCACTGGCGGAACTAGATGACGATTCATATTTGTGGGAAGCTAGAATTTTTGACAATTGCTGTTCCTTAATTTAAATTGTTATAATGAAGAATATATAGTAACTTTATGAATATAAGTACTGTTACTATCGACACTAAGAATCCATCCATATCAGTTTTATACTTAGAAGTATCGGTAAGCATCTGCTAGCACATTACAAAACAGCTTCCAGCTGCTGTGTTGTTTGCTCTAAATCGACACTTGTATAAGCAGCTAAAAATGGTATAAATTGCGGACAATAACTTAAGCTTTACAAGCATGCTATCAGTCCCTTTACCATTAATTGGCCATTACTTCATAGCTGAAGAATTCCCGTGTTCAGAAATACGTTCATTTATAATTCCCTCTTAATGCCCTTCATATAATCAGACGAATGATAGAATAATTCTATGGCTTACATGGCGATAATATTTCGGCCGTTTCCAATTCCTAGATAATATCCATCTGGACATGTTTCGTACAATGTGTTTCCCACATTTTGTTTTCCAATGAAAAAAATGCCTTTTGTCGTTGTCGTTGGCTTACCAACAGCGTACGCCTATTCGACCTTTCCCGGTAATTTGATATCTGCTCTAAAGATAGGTTTAGTCAGAGCCTTGAATCTGTTCACTTTGAACCTGGCCAACGTGCAGAATATAGTCGCCCTAAAAACAATTTCATATTGTCAGAACCCAATTTGCTCTTATTTTGTTTAAATAATTCAAGTACTAGTAATTCAAATTAATAACCGTCTATTATGCATGATATTAACAATCGAATGAGAACAACGGTCGCAGAGCTTCGGTAAAGATCCTCCTCTAATGTCAGACCTTCACGCCAAGATAGTGACTTGACATACAAAATACAAGCTTCACAGAGTTTATTTGAATTGTGCGTCAGAAACAAAGAACGGCGAAGAGATTATCTCCTTGAAAGCAGCTACAGCATTAGATGAAGAATTTAATCTCAAATCTATTGTATTCAGTTTTTCGTCTATCCATTTTTCGTCCCAATAGCTTATTCCTTTAATTCTAGGATATCGTCCGCTTTCCAGTGACTCTAGAGCAACTTTTATCCATTCTGATTTATCTCCTTCACTCGGGTCTTCAATTACGCCAAATTCAAAAACTGCAAGAGGCTTTGTGCTAGAAATAGCAGCTAGCTCAGGGTATACTGCGTCCATAATTTCTGTGAAGGACTTCCACTCAACGCGTGGTTCATCTGCTCCGTAAGCGCTAATTCCAATCCAGTCAATGTAATTATCCCCAGGATAATAATTTCGTATTTTATTCCAATTGTCGAGGAGAGCTGGTCTGTCTCCAGCTTCTTGCGGAGGGAACACATGGAAACACCAAGTTATGTTCTTGACATCTTGCTCGCGGAATAAATCGATTATGTGTCTGTACGCATCTCTAAATCTTTCTGGACCATCTGGGTAGTTTGGATTACCATATCCGTTTGTCTTGCTGCCACCGTTCAATATTCCACTCCAAGGAAACCAATCGCCATTCACTTCAGTTCCAAATTCTACCATTATCGGTATTCCGACTCTCTTGGCATCCTGTGCCCAGCTTTGTAGCTCTGCATCAAATGTTCCATTAATGATTCCTTGCAGAGTGTAGACTGGATCTATTTTTCCCTCGTCGAAGTCTGTTCTAGGCATCATTCGTATGAAGGGAATAATTCCAAGGCTGTCAATGAGTGTTACTGAGTCTTCAGGGAATTTGATCCCTTCATCCCAATTATTTGAAAAATATGCCCATGCTATTTTTTTTCCAACCATTTCTTGATATTGTATAATCCTTTTCTCTGTTACCACATCCT
>JARBAV010000052.1 GCA_029237515.1 Nitrososphaerales archaeon | reverse complement strand
CTAATATATAAGCACAGCCAGCTTCTGTATCGTGTGTCTTATCCCTTAGAGGCTTTGAAAGGGTTTTCCACAGATTTTGAGATTCATCTAGAGCAAATAACTTGATATCTGGACATCCATCTTGTAGTTTAGTCAAATTCGCAGATCTGGCTACCGTAATACCCATCTGAGGAGAGGTTACGAAGCTATCTGTATTCGAAAAGTCTGCGTATCGGCTGTCAGTAGTAGATCCTACAAAATCAACATCTATAAACTTTAGGGATTCTACAGGAGGCTTTGGTAACATTAATGTCTTGGGTATTAAATCAGAGATTCCGAAACTAAACCCCACATTGCTGCTTTCATTTGCAAATTGCATCATGATATCCTGCACCTCAGCTATCTTCATGATTGTTGAGGAGTCTTGTTTGACCAGTAGCGACATTCCAGGAAATGTCTTGGCTATGATTGGAGTTAATAAGAAATTACCATCATTTCCATTTGCTTGGGGAACTACAAAAACAGGTGAGAGGTACGTGATACTCGAAGAGATGCTTTTGACTGGTGCCGGATAGGTTGGAATTTTGAGTGAATCGTATACTTCAGAAGCGGTAGCATTCGGTGGTCGAGATGCTTTGAATACTACCGGCTGGAGAATTGTGCTTTCTTGTCGAATCTCCGTTGCCGTGGTCCCGATAAACCCTGGAGGTAGAGCATCTACTTCTTTAATGGTCGAATTATCTATTGTAGCACCATTTCTTACAAATAATTCAAAGGAAGTGGAATTTAGCGATGGAGGTGTGACTATTGCTGTCCCTTCGAAAGGAACGCTTATGTCTCTATTCTCAATTTGAACTAGTGGATTCTGATTAGTAGGATGAACCGTTACTCGGGTCTTCAATAGTATTGGGCCATAACCCTCTGGGGTAATGGTTTCATTTATAACATACGATCCAAAGCCCACTTTGTTCAATTGGAAGCTACCATCAGTGGGATCCGAATCAACTATACTATTATCGGCAACAGTTAATGATTTTTTCAGAGTATAAGGATTTGGCGTGAACATAAGTGTAGCGTTCCCAAGCAGCTCCGACGTTCCTACTTTAACTTTTTTCACTGTGATTGACCCGGTATCGGCAGTTAGATTAGTTTTCTGGTCGCCATGAATCCCTTCACCAAACCTAGGAAAGGGGGGAAGTAAAGGTAATGGGCTTGTCAGATTTCGCTCATCTAAGGATGCCTGAGAAGCTAATGTGTAGCTACTTGGCTGGAAAACAGCCGCGCCACTGCAAATGATCAGAAGTAAAATGAGAGGCACTGCCAACAATCGTAGTGCTAGGTTTTCACTCACGGTTTTTATGGAATTTGTAATTATTTATCCATTACTTAATTCCAAGTTAAAATAGTGCAAAAATAGATGCGATTAGTATTTAATGATTAAATAGAATATAGAGAGCAATTTCTAAACCAACAGCTTTGAAAATATACAAACTCTATAGATCTCATATTCACTTTGGTAGAGGAAAATCCGTCCATGCTGAATGGCATTATGGAATTCGGGAAGAGATGACTGATTTCTACTTCAAACTTGATCAAATAATCTTTATTATGCATCAAGTGAGCTAGTTGTTATGAAAAAAATAGAACTATTTATTCCCGATCGTAGATTGGATGATGTGCTTGAAGTACTCAAAGATGCAAATATAGGCGGTATGAGCCACTACAGAATAGAAGGTAGGGGCAAAATTAAACCAGAAGAGGTCTATGTAGGAAGAGGCACTATGACGTACAAGCCAAAATTTATTCCTCGAACAAAGGTGGAAGTAGTTGTAAGCGACGAAAAGGTGGAAGGGCTGATAACCGCTTTTAGGAACAGGTTGGGTGATAGCATAGGAGGCAAGATATTTGTCGTCGATGTTCATAAAGCAGTGGACCTCAGCACGGGAAAAACGGATGAAAATGCAATATGATCCACTTTAAACACGCTTTAATATTTCTAGCATGTTAGTTAATTGACTGAATGTCTGAGACTCGCCCTCTTCTTGAACCCATATACGACGTGACCGATGGTGTCGCATCATCAGCATCAAAGATCCAATACCGTTTGAGCAGATACCGATCAATTATGATTGTACCATCCCGTCTGACCGTACTATATTCCTTCCAGGAATGTTGGAGTTCTGCAATTATGATGAATCACACAAAACTGATGAATCTTTGGAAGAGTGTGTTCATGCACGAAACCCATATGCGCAGCATGATATTTCTATCGATGGAAAAAAAGTTGAAAATGTTAAGGATTTTAGCTTTACAACCAAATATTTTAACATAACATATCCGGAAGGCAACCCTTTCGATCTTCCCAACGGAACTTCTAGAGCATTACTAGATGGTACATGGTTAATGATAAAGCCGCTGCCACCGGACGATCACGGAATCGAAGAAAAGATCTCGCAGATAATTCCACAAAACCCGTCATTAAATAAGTTCATAACGGTAAAATATTTGTTACATGTTGTTGATTGGGACTAATAATTTTTCCTAACTATTACCTCAGTGTATTTGAAGATGGGTTTGCAAAGGCGAATAAGTTACAGAGTAGTTCTACTTGGAATCATTTGGTTGATTTCATCTGAATAGCGTACATCAGCTTGCATGTACGTGCAGTAGAGT
>JARBAV010000490.1 GCA_029237515.1 Nitrososphaerales archaeon | reverse complement strand
TCTCCAGATTCAACATATTACTTTCAATTTCCAGATCCACTCCCTCTTCTCTATAACTCCTACATTAATTGCAAACTGATATTTTTGTGATGCGCTTCATTAAGATTTAGAATGCTAGTAGCAAAGTTGTATTGACCAACGCCATTGGTAAAGAAATTTATTGAACATAGAGAAGATTTGCACATGAAGTTTGCATTTAGTACAAATGCCTTCAAGCGATTTTCACTTGAGGATTCTATAAAGGAGATAGGATCTATCGGATATGAAGGGGTTGAAATTCTGTGCGATATTCCGCATCTATTTCCTCCGCTCGTTTCGAAACAAAGACTTTCACGCTTGAATAAGCTTTTAGAAAGACAGTATCTGAAGGTTTCTAACTTGAATGCATTTACGCTCTCTGCAGTAAGTGATATATACCATCCTTCTTGGATAGAGGCGGAAAAGCATTCCACAGACATTCGCATAATGCATACAATCAATTGCTTGAAAGCAGCCAGACTGCTTGGCGCAAAAAATATTTCTACTGAAGGAGGGGGACCGCTGACCGCTAATGCGAGTGAGAGAAAGGATTTGGTAAAGCTTTTTGTGAAGAACATCGAGCACGTTCTAAAGATTGCGGAAACTGAAAAAATCAGAATTCTGGTTGAACCAGAACCGGGACTAATAATAGAAAATTCATCACAAATTACCGAATTTCTGAATAGTTTTGACTCTAAAAGCATAGGAATGAATTGTGATCTGGGACATTTTTTTTGTGTAGGAGAAGACCCAGCTAAAGTTGTGTATCAGCTTGCTGACTATATAGGACATATCCACCTAGCAGACATTTCTAGCGACAGGGAACACTACCATTTGTTACCAGGGACCGGATCTATCAACTTTAAGGATATTTTTGATGCAATAAGATCGATAAGATATCAGGGTTTTGTTACAGTTGAGCTGTATACTTATGAGAATAATCCTATTGAAGCTGCTCGCCTGGCTTACGAATATCTCCAGAGGTTCGTCTAAATAAGAAGTATCACGGCGGGCGTTACCAGCTGTCGGGTACTGATTCCATTATCGTAGTAGATATATTATTATACACTCTACAATACTACCGATATGTATACCACTGCGCTACTATTCCTTTATTACTATGGAGTTATAGTAGTGCGGTCTTAGTATTTTCTGCTTTTGGGTAGTCTTATCGTCTAAATAATGGCTAAAATGAATATACAAAATTGCATTCCTTGAACGGAGGAGCCCATTAATATGGGGTTTGATAATAAGTAAGTGGATGCGATGGAGTTCGGCGAAAAGCGTCAAAAAAGAATCCATCCTGAAAAAAAGGGAGTTCGTGTGTTTGGAGTGGCGGAGAGCTTCGAGAAGAACTCGACATTTTCAACCCTCTGCGGTGTTGTTTTACGACGTGACATGCAGGTAGACGGAGTCGTCCTGGGAAGGACATTGGTTGGAGGGGACGACGCTACAAAGCAAATTATCTCAATGTTCAGGAAATTGGATCGGAACGATGTTAATTGTATAATGATCAATGGTTTGATAATAAGCCTGTACAACGTAGTCGTTGGGGGAAAAATACTTGAAACAACTGGAATACCCGTAATTGGGGTAACATACCAAGATTCATTGGGGATAGAAGACAGATTTTTTGATAATTTTTCAAAATCTGAAGCGACTAAACGAGTCGAGGAATATAGGAAATTGGGAAACCGTGAGCACTTCACTCTAAAAACTGGAATGACCGTATATGTTCGAAGTTGGGGTATAAGCTCCCCCAAAACTCTTCACATATTAAATAGTTTTATCATCCAAGGAAAAATTCCTGAACCTTTGAGAATTGCCAGACTCATTTCGAGAGCAGCTAGAACCTTTCCTGTAGAGGAATAAAGTATTGAATTATTTGGATAAATACGGCATAGAAGTTGACTCACGAATCAAGATCATTTCGACATTGATGGTTCACATTTTCAAATAGCAAAGTCCTTATCTTCCGCTTACTCGGAATTACCTCTCAGATGAAATTCAACCTGGTAAAAATTTACTGTACAGGGCTTATTTCAACCAGGTATAACCAGTCTGTTATTATTATTATATTACTTTGGCCAGTTCTGCTTTCGTATGTTCTTTTTCCAGATACATTTGGATTCTCATGGAACGAGGGAAGAGGAGGTTTCTTGATTGTAATGATTCTTACTTTAATTGAAATCGTTGGGTCACATCCTGCTATTACAGGTCGGAAAATAAGTTTGCTCATCACTTTCGCAATTTTGACTGGATCATATTTCTTCAGTCTATCTCTCGGCACTTCATATTTGCTTCTAGATATGGGAAGATCAGTTGGAGCGCTAATAAGCGAGAGCTGGATGTTAATGTGGGATTACATCATCCTAGCAATTTATTTTGGAATAACCCTTGTCCTGATCTTCGGAACAAAGGAGTGGTTACGAATCGGAGGAGCTGCTACCCTATTTCTAGTTGGCTATGTTACAATCCTTCTTCTTGATTCTCTGTTTCCATACGACACTTTGGGAATTCTTCAATATTTGGTTCCAACCTACCTCCATTTTAACGTAGAAATCCTCAATTCAATTATCCACTTCCTGAATCTCGAAACGGGGTTTACTTCGCAAACCTTTGGTAACACGTTGGTGCTATATAGTCCGGACGGCCCTTTCGTAATGAAGGTATACTGGCCCTCTGCAGGAATTCACAGTATCGTTATCTTTGGCTTAGTAATGTTTGCATTTCTACTTAAGACCGTCATTCCATTGAAGAGAACATTGATTTATCTATTTTCAGGAATAATATTGACTTGCATTGTAAATTGTATAAGAATTACATTGCTTTCTCTTTACGCCTTAAATCCGAATTCAGACTTAGGTAGTTGGGAACAGTTCCACTCGGTCATCGGTGAAATGGTGTTTATCCCATGGGTGCTTTTTTACTTAGCTGTTGTCATTTACTTAGAAAATCGCTACTATAAAACAAGAAGTGATCTAAATCTACATGGTAATAGTTGCTCCAGCAAAGGTACATAACCGCCCCCTTTTTTACCAATAAGATCCTTTGTCACGTCTATAGCAGCTTGTGAATGGCATTACACTTGATGGATATCTATGTCCTATAATGGTTGTGAATGGTGTGTAATGCCATAGTTTATATATGGAGGGCGGTGAATTAAAGGCATGTCTTCAACGAAGAAAG